>JACPAD010000006.1 GCA_016180955.1 Candidatus Zambryskiibacteriota bacterium | reverse complement strand
GCAAAGTGAGCGTGGCTATGCGATTGGTGCCTACGGAAGTGAAAAGTTTCGAAGAACTCGGCCTACCGCCTATTCTCGAGCAACTCGCCAAGCGTCAACAAGGTTTTTTTGTGGTAGTGGGTCCGATAGGGTCCGGCAAATCGACTACGTTGGCCAGCATGCTCGAGACGATAAATCGAGAACGTCTCGAGCACATCATCACCATCGAAGATCCGGTCGAGTACATCTTCAAACCAAAGAAAGCTATCATCGATCAGCGGGAAGTGAAGCTTGATACTCCCGACTTCCACGTCGCTCTTCGGGACGTCTTCCGGCAGGATGCCGATGTAATCATGGTCGGCGAGATGAGGGACCAAGAAACCATGTCAGTGGCGGTGACTGCGGCTGAAACGGGGCACCTGGTGCTCTCCACTTTGCATACCAATACGGCTTCACAGACGGTTGATCGCATCATCGACTCCTTTCCAGCCGACCAGCAGAGCCAGGTCCGGCTCCAGCTCTCGGAGTCTCTTTTAGGCATCTTTTCCCAACGTCTGCTGCCCCGCATCTCCGGAGGGCTCGTTCCCGCATACGAACTTCTGATAAACAACAACGCCATCGCCAATCTCATTCGCGATAAGCGCACTCACGAGATTGGCTCCGTTATTGAAACTGGTTCAGAAGAGGGAATGATAGACATGAACAGATATCTGGCAGACCTGGTAAGAAGGGGAGAAGTGACGGTAGAGAATGCCTTCCAGTTCTCTTCCAATCCTAAGACGCTCGAGCGTATGATTTAAAATTATGCTTTTTAATTACCAAGCTCTGGAAAATTCTGGGAAACGGGTGGTTGGCTCGATCGAAGCGGTCTCTTTAGATGTGGCGGTCGGCTCTCTCCAGAAGCGCGGGCTTATCATCGCTTCGATCGAGCCGGCCGAGAAAGAATCGTGGCTCTCTAAATTGAGATTCGGCTCGGGTGTCTCAAATAAGGATATCGTAATCCTTTCAAGACAAGTAGCTACGCTCTTCGAGGCGCAAGTGTCCGCATTAAAGATTTTTACCCTTCTTTCCGGAGAGATGGAGAATGAGGTTATTAAAAAGAGCTTGAGCCAAGTCGCGGACGATCTCCAGTCAGGCAGTAGCATCTCTAAGGCCTTGGCGAAACATCCGGCCCTCTTTTCCGAATTTTACGTAAACATGGTCAAATCCGGCGAAGAGACAGGCAAATTGAATGACACCTTTAACTACCTAGCTGATTATCTTGATCGCAACTACGAAGTTGTTTCCAAAGCTAGAAACGCTCTAATCTATCCCGCTTTCGTCATTACCGTCTTTGTGGCGGTGATGATCTTGATGTTTTCGGTCATTGTGCCGAAGATAAGCGCCATCATCGTAGAATCCGGCCAACAAATCCCGTTCTATACTCAAATCGTCTTCGGCATAAGCGACTTCTTCGTTGATTACGGCTTTGTTCTATCGGTTGCTTTAGTAATCTTGGGATTCTTTGCTATCCGCTACACTCGTACAACCGAAGGCCGGGCGCAGTGGGCCCGTTTCCGGCTCAACATCCCTTACGTGGGTAATCTTTACAGGAAGCTCTACCTTTCGATTATTGCCGATAACATGAATACTATGGTTCTTTCCGGTATTCCGATGGTCAAGGCTATCGAAGTGACCGCCGCCGTGGTAGGCAATGAAGTTTACAGGCAGATTCTAGAGGAGAGTTTGCTTGCGGTGAGAGGCGGGAGCTCATTTTCTCAGTCACTCTCGCAATACGAAGAAATCCCCGGCATGCTTGTCCAGATGATACGAGTGGGCGAGGAATCCGGCGAACTTGGCTCGATTTTGGGCACTATGGCCCGTTTCTACCAAAGAGAGGTTATCAATGCCGTTGACACCTTAGTTGGAATGATTGAGCCGATTATGATTGTGCTTTTAGGTGTTGGCGTCGGAGTCCTCATGGCCTCCGTACTTATCCCCATATACGATATTGCAAACTCGGTGGGCGGTAGTCATTGCCATCATCGGCATCCTCTCGTCCGTAGTGCTGGCCTCTCTCAATACCGCGCGAGGCAAAGGCAATGACGCTAAGGTCAAGGCCCAGCTTTCTGGTCTGCGTGCCGCAGCGGAGGTTTATTATGACAATGTCGGTAACTACGGCCCCGCTTCTACCAACAGCTGTACCACAAACATGTTTGCCGACGCGGCATCAGGCATGTCCCAATACACTAACTCTGGGAACTACCCAGCCGGTGCCACTTTAACTTGTTACTCAACTAATACGGCATACGCGGTTTCTGGGCTTCTGCCGGGAGCTGGGGGTACGAACTCTTGGTGTGTTGATAGTGCCGGCAACTCCAAGCTGAGAGGCACTGCCATTACCTCCACAGGTTGCTAATTCTTAAGCTGAAGAATGATAAATAAAGAAAGGGGTTTTGGTAGTCATTGCCATCATCGGCATCCTCTCGTCCGTAGTGCTGGCCTCTCTCAATACCGCGCGAGGCAAAGGCAATGACGCTAAGGTCAAGGCCCAGCTCTCCGGCATTCGCGCCGCGGCTGAGGTTTACTACGATACTAACGGACATTACGGTACTGAGGTTTCAGATTTATGCTCAGCCGCTTTCTTCGCAGATTCTGACTCGGGTATGCTCTCATACTCCACGCAGGCAAATTATCCATTGGGGGCTACTCTCTCGTGTCACACTGACGGCACAGCTTACGCGGTCTCGGCATTACTCTTAAGTACAACCACGGCCTGGTGCGTTGACAGTACCGGTGCCTCTAAGTCAATTCCTGCAAATCTTATCGCCGGGGAAGTGGAGTGCCCATAAAGCCCACTCTCTGGTTTGTTATACTTAAAGGATGACTTCGGTCATCCTTTTCGTATTCGGTACCATTGTGGGTAGTTTCTTGAATGTCGTTGGCTTGAGATGGAACAACAAAAACTTCGGCGGAAGGTCAAGCTGTCCGAAGTGTGGCAAGACTCTCCAGTGGTTTGAGCTCGCGCCAATCTTAAGTTTTTTAATCCAGAAAGGTAAGTGCAGAAGTTGCGGAGCAAAAATCTCTTGGCGATATCCGCTTATAGAAATACTTACAGGATTGATATTTATAACCACTCCGTTGTGGATATTACCTGTGTTTTGTATTTACATCATCATTCTGATTTATGACCTCCACCATAAAATTATTCCCGACGAATTGGTTTATCTAGCAATCATTTTATCTTTAGTATTTAGGACATTTGTTTCGGATTTAGGATTTAGGATTTCGGATTTGGCCGCGGCTCTTCTCATATTTACATTTTTTGCTCTCATTTGGTTATTTAGCAAGGGTTATGCTATGGGTTTCGGTGATGCCAAGCTGGGGCTTTCTGTGGGGCTGCTTCTCGGCGCTACGCATGGTTTCTCCGCCATACTGCTCGCTTTCTGGCTCGGTGCCGCATACGGGATAAGTGCAATGATTTTTTCTCGCAAAAATATTACAATGAAGAGCGAAGTGCCATTCGCGCCATTCATTATATTGGGCGCTTGGGTAAGTTTGATGTTCGATCTAGATCTTCTCCATGTTGCACTATTTTAGAAATAATCGTGGTTTGCCCCGAGCTTTGTCGAGGGGGTTCACTATCCTCGAACTTCTTGTTTCTATTGGCATAGTGGCCGTGATACTGACGGTGGTGGTTTCGAATCAATCAACTTATACAGAAAACGCCGCTTTATCTAACTTGGCCGATGAAATCAGTTTGACGATCTCCCAAGCGCAGGCTTATGGCATAGGAGTAAAAGAATTTTCCCCGGGCACGAGCGAATTCAGCGCCTCATACGGCCTCGCTTTCAGTCTTCTTGGTTCCGGCTCCTCCGGCGCGTATCTCACCTTTGCCGACAGGAACGGCAACGGGATATATGATGGCAGCTGGGCATGTCCTGTAGGAGGGTCCTCGGAATGTATAGAGAAAGTGAACATATCTAGAGGTAACTATATAAATTCTCTATGCATTGTCAGGTCCTCTGGCGGCGATCTATGTAATGTCGGAAGAATTGATGTCAGTTTCGTGCGTCCAGATACCAAAGCGCGGCTCGTTTTCTTCGACACTGGCGGGGGGTCAATCAATCCTTCTGGCGCGATAGGGGCTAAGATAGTACTCAAATCTCCCGGAGGGGCAAGTAGCAAATCGGTTAATGTCTACAATACCGGTCAAGTATCAGTAACATCTACTTACTACCCTTACCCTTACCCAACTCCTTACGTTTACCCAACCCCCTATCCATATCCAACCCCAATTCCTTATTCTTACCCAACCCCGATTGCTTCTGGGTGCAGTGGCGGCGTGGATATTGGATTGCGGATTTATCAAGACGGGGCGGTGCGTAGAGTTGCCGTGGAACCGGGCTCCCCAACCTCGTACCTGCGAATTTACAAAAACGCCATTCGTGGAGTAATGCTGACAAACTCATCTGACCCAAATGCCTCAAAGATGCGCATTCAAACTCCTGCCGGCATAAAATCTCTATGCTTGCTCCCGTAATTTTACAATTGTATAATTAAAATAACAATGAAAAACAAGAATTTTTTTTACATCAATCTCACCCTACTTATTATAGTAATTGTTTTTGCCACTAATCCTTTTGGCGCTCGTGAACGTATTTCTAACATTGCTTTTGCGGCTGGTTCTTGGACGCCTTCTGGCAATAATATTTACTTTACCGGCGGCAACGTCGGCATTGGGATAACAAGTCCAAGGGCATTATTGCATACAAGGGTCAGCTCAGTTGGTACTACAAACTTGAGTAATGCTGTCTCAAGAGCCGCCGGTTGGTTTGAAGGCAGAGCCGCCGGTTGGTTTGAAGGCAATAGTAATTCTACCTGGGGCTTGGCTATCGGCCAGGACAATACGACCGAATTTCCAATGATTCAGGCTCTTGATAGAGCACAGACCAATGCGCGAAACCTTCTGATAAATCCATTGGGCGGCAACGTCGGCATCGGGACGGCGGTGCCGGCCCAGAAGCTTGAGGTCGCGCTCGGCAACATCCTGGTTAACGCCGGTGACGGCTTAGGCTACTTTTTGAATGACGGAAGCGGTTTTGTCAGACAAAGCCCCGGGGTAGGGATCCGCGCAAATGGCGCAGAACGCATACGCATTGATGGCGGAGGCAACGTCGGCATCGGGACGACGAACCCGGCAGCGAAGTTGGAGGTCAATGGCGCAATGAAGCTAACTCCGCTCTCCGCTGACCCCTCCGGTCTAACTAATGGCATGATGTGGATGAGGCAATAGTTGGGTTAGTGGTGGCTTTGTAAGTGCAGTAATTTTCCGATAAACATAATTTCAGCGGGATTTTTTTAGCGCATCCCATTAGTAGAGTTTTTGATTAAAATATGCTATAATTATAATATGAATAATAACATTCCAGATTTCATAGGGACTTTTCTTTGGTCTTATGATTTATCTAAAATTGATTTACAAAAAGACAAAAAAAGAATTATTACAAATATTTTGAATTACGGCACAAAAAGAGCGACTGACTGGCTTTTTTCTGTCTATTCCAATGATGATATTATTGAAACAATAAGAAATCCTTTTTCTGGAGAATGGAACAAAAAATCTCTAAATCTCTGGTCTTTTGTTTTTGGTGTGAGAGCGGGTAATACCGTAAGAAAAGTATGATATGTTTTACGATATTTTGGATAAAGAAAGAATAAGTGTTTTGCCAAAGCTTTCTTTTTTAAAAGACAGGTTTTATCTTGCTGGCGGCACAGGACTGGCCTTACAGTTGGGACACAGGGATAGTGTTGATTTTGATTTCTTTACCAAAAAAAGTTTTAATACCTTTGATCTATATAAAGAATTACTTGAAATATTTGGCCAAGAAAATATTTCAAAAATTTCAGAAGAAAACAATACATTAAATATCATTTTGAATGGAAAGATAAAATTAAGTTTTTTCTTGTATCCATATTTATTACTGGAACCCTTAATCAAAGAAGAATTTTTGAACATTGCGGGAATAGTGGATATTGGCTGTATGAAATTGTCTGCTGTAGTAAGCAGAGCCGTTGAAAAAGATTATATCGATTTATATTTTATCTTAAAGCAAATATCTTTAGGCACACTGCTTTTAAAAGCCAAAGAAAAGATGCCCGATCTGGATTACAACCTGATTCTGAAAAGCCTCATTTATTTTAGCGATGTGTCAACTGAAAATATAATTTTCAAACATAATCACGAAGTCTCTTTTAATAAAGTTAAAGGATTTCTAGAAGAAGAAGTAAAAAAATTATATTGATGAAAAAAGGATTCACATTGATTGAATTGATGGTGGCCGTGTCGGCCTTTATCATCGTGATGACAATTTCCATGGGCTCGATTGTGGGTGTCTTCGACGCTAATCGTAAATCGAAATCTCTCAAGACGGTGCTCAACAACCTCAATCTGGCTGTCGAGAGCATGTCAAAAGAAATGCGCTTCGGCAAAAATTATCACTGCGGTTCAGGCACTGTCACGACACCGCAAAATTGTCCCTCGGGCGATACTCTCGTGAGTTTTCTCTCAAGCGATGATATTCAGATAACCTATCGTTTGAATAGCGGAGCGATCGAGAAACAAATTGGCAGCGGCGGCTACATTGCAGTTACTGCTCCGGAAATTACCATAGATGATATCACTTTCTACACTCTGGGAGCGGGCACGAGCAACACTCTCCAGCCAAAAGTGATTATAAAGATCCAAAGCCACGCAGGCACAGGGAAGAGTAGGTCTAATTTTACCCTGCAAACTCTTGTTTCCCAGCGCACACTGGATATATAGTTCGACCATGCTCACTATAAATGAAAATAAAGGGTTCACCATTATAGAAAGTCTTGTGGCGGTCACTATATTAGTGCTTGCTATTACAGGAGCACTCTCCGCAATCCAGACAGGCATCTCATCTTATATCTTCTCCAAGGACCAGATTATCGCCTTCTACCTGGCCCAGGAAGGATTCGAGCAAATTAGGAATATCCGTGACGAGAATGGCTTGAAGAACCAAAATTGGCTTGCCGGCATAGCGGCCAATTCAAGCGACCCGTGCTATTTCGGCAACGCCTGCACCGTCTCGCCCGTTTTCAGCAATCTCGCTTCCAGGTGCGGCAGCGGAGCGCCGGGCAGTTGCCAAGTCGTTCGGCAGGATACAGCTACAGGGTTCTTCGGCTATAATTCTTCCTGGCCAGCTACTGTCTTCAGAAGAGAAATCATGCTAACAGAGATAAATGCGGACGAAGTTTCAATCCTAGTGACAATTGATTGGTCGAAAGGCATCGTCAACAGGCAATTTAGAGCCAAGGAAAATATTTTAAATTGGTAGTAATGAACAAAGGATTTACACTTTTTATAGCGATTATCGTAATGGGAACTTTGCTCTTGATTGCCACAGGCATAGTGTCTCTAGCCGTCAGGCAATCACTCATCTCTGCTTCCGGCCGGGAATCGCAAGAGGCCTTCTACGCCGCCGACACAGGCATCGAATGCGCTCTTTTCTGGGACATCGGTAGTTCTCTGGGAGTGAGTGCTTTCTCCACCACGACCGGCTCGACCATCTTTTGCAACAAAGACGCCAACAATCCGACAAATCAGTGGGTGGTAGGCGGCAGTAAGGTAAGTGTCATTAACCGCATCAACTTCCTGCCCGATTCGTATTGCGCCATCGTCACTGTTACCAAAGACGACGACGGCTCGACCGAGATAGAATCTCTGGGATACAATACCTGTGAGGCCGGCAATCCCAGACGGGTGGAACGCGCCGTGCGCGCTATATATTGATAATGAAGAAAGTTGCGAAAGATATCGAAGAGCGGGCAAGCAAACTCCGTAAGACCATAAAGCGCCACAGTGAGCTTTACCATACGCATGACGCGCCGGAAATCTCCGATGAGGCATACGACGCGCTGGTGCGTGAGCTTGAGGAAATCGAAGTGGAATATCCCGAATTAGCTACCCCGGATTCACCCACGCAAAGAGTGGGCGCCAAAGTGCTCGAGAAATTCGAGAAAGTGACGCATGCCGTGCCCCAGTGGTCTTTCAATGACGCTTTCGACGAAAGCGATATCCGTGCTTTTGACGAAAGAATCAAAAAGAATCTCAAAATTTCGCCGGAGTATCTTGCGGAACTCAAAATCGACGGGCTGAAGGTAGTGCTGACTTATGAAAATGGAATTTTGAAAACGGCAGCAACGCGCGGCGACGGTCGTGTTGGGGAGGATGTTACAAACAATGTTCGCACTATCGGCTCGATTCCGCTCAAACTTAAGAAACCTGTCTCGATTATAGTAGAAGGTGAAATCTGGATGGCCAAAAGTGTTTTCGAGAAGTTGAACCGAGAGAGAAGGGGGCGCGGTGAAGAATTGTTTGCCAATCCGCGAAACATTGCTGCTGGCTCCATCCGTCAGCTTGATCCTAATGTCACCCGTTCGCGGGAACTGGATTCTTTCATTTATGATATTGCCTTGATAAACCGAAGGTTGTCCACAGAGGCAAGACCTATGTTTAACATAGGTCTTGCCTCTGTGCCAGATACACAAGAGAAAGAACTCATACTATTGCGTGAACTCGGTTTTAAAGTCAATCCCAATTTCAAAAAATTTGAAAATATAGAAGAGGTTATCCGATACTGGAAAACGTGGGAAAAGAAAAAAGAAAAACAAGATTATCTTATGGACGGTATTGTAGTCAAAGTGAATAAAAAGAAATTTCAAGATGCTCTTGGATACACAGGCAAATCTCCGCGCTTTGGCATTGCCTTCAAGTTCCAAGCCGAACAAACGACCACGGTTGTGGAAGACATCACTCTTCAAATCGGCCGGACGGGCGTGCTTACTCCAGTTGCAATTTTGAGACCTACTCTGGTGGCAGGCTCAATCGTCTCAAGAGCTACGCTTCATAATGAAGATGAGATAAGGCGCAAGGACATTCGGATAGGAGACACAGTAGTCCTCCAGAAAGCCGGCGATGTGATACCAGAAGTAGTGAGAGTGGTTGAAGAATTACGCACTGGTAAGGAGAAGGAATTCAAATTCCCGACACACTTCCCGCTCTGCGGCGGAGATGGCAAGATTGAACGGATTCCGGGCCAGGCGGCTTATCGTTGTGTGGCCAAGAACTCTTTTGAACAACAGAGACGCAAACTCACACACTTCGCTTCAAGGCGGGTCTTCGACATTGACGGCTTGGGACCGAAGGTTATAAATCAGCTTATGGGGGCGGAAATCATCTCGAACTTTGACGACATTTTTGTCATCAAAAAGGGAGATTTAGAAGTGCTTGAGCGTTTTGGGGAGAAGTCGATAGACAATTTATTGAAAGCGATAGAGGAGGACAGCGCGTGACTTGGCCGAACACTTTGATACGCCGGAGCGTTTCGCGAAGGCGACTTTTGAAGAGTTGCAGAATATCGAAGGAGTGGGGCCGATTATGGCGCGTTCGATAACAGATTGGTTTGCCGACAAAGAAAACAAAAAACTTTTTGAGCGGCTTCTGAAGCAAGTCCGCATAGTTTCTGTTCAAAGCCGAGCTTCGAACAAATTATCCGGATTGAGTTTTGTACTTACCGGAACACTTAAAAAGCTCTCACGCGAAGAAGCCAAGGAGAAAATCCGCGCGCTTGGAGGAGAAGTGAAGGAGTCTGTGTCGAAGAATACGGACTATGTGGTGGTGGGGGTTGAACCGGGGGATAAGCTCAAAAAGGCCGAAGAATTAGGGCTAAAAATCCTTAGTGAACAAGAGTTTATGAAGTTGCTTGATAGTAAATCATAAATAAGGTATAGTGTGCGAGGAATGTGAGGTGTACATGTGATTCGTATCCGCCCGCCGCCGGAGGTAAGGAGAGTGGAGTATCCACCTTCTTATCAACGTAAGTCGTTTTGTTCGGAGGTTCGTATGGCAACTGTTTGCGCACACCTACCCACCCCTGTCACCGCAACGGTGATCAAACCGTTTGGTTCTTTCCTAGAGGGCCAACAGGTGGAGATCGATCGTGTTACCAGTCGAGCCTTGTGGTTCGGCGTTCGTGGTCGTGGCGTATCAATTCCCTGTACCAATGTCAATGAAGAAGCGCGACGGACGATTCGCATGCAGTTCGAAGCTGTTATGTACCGCGGCGAGACTCGAGACTCTGGGGGACCGGAAAAGGGGGCGGTCGCAAGTCGACCGTAAGCTTGGCAATCCAGTGTTCCAGTGTCTTGGAGTTGTTGCCGACGAGAGAGACGCACCCACCTTCCCGCTGCCAAGCGAGGAGGACACGACTCAATCAAAGCAACAGCAGGACGGGGTCCCAGCCCCGTCCTTTTTTATGCTAAAATCACCGTACTTGTCCCGTTAGAAATTTAACGGGTAGTATGTAAAGATAGACTTATGAACTTAAATTTCTAATGGGATGAATAAGGAAAAAGTCTTAAATTTGGCTAAATTGGCTCGTATCAAAATCTCCGATGCAGAAGCAGAAAGCTTGTCACATGAGTTTGATAGCATTCTTGATTATGTAGGACAAATCAAGAATGCTGGATTTAAGGTTCAGGATTTAGGACTTAAGAATGAAGAAAAGTTTCCAATACGCAATGTGCTGCGAAAAGACGGAGAGCCGCATGAATCTGGTATCTATACTGAAGGGATTTTAGCGCAAGCGCCAGCGCGAGATGGCAATTACATAAAAGTTAAGAAGATACTGTGACACCGGAAGAAATTAAAATTAAAGACAAAGACATTCACGCCTTTCTTGAAGTTTTTGATGACGCTAAATCTTACGGAAATGGTATCTTGAGCGGCAAAAAGATTTCTATCAAAGACAATATGCTCTTTAGTAGTCATAAGGCGAGCGCTGGTTCGAAGATGCTAGAGAATTTTACCGCGCCATATGACGCAACTGTGGTAAAAAAAATAAAAGAAGCAGGGGTCATCATTGTGGGCCGTACCAATATGGATGAATTTGCCATGGGAAGTTCTACTGAAAATTCAGCATATGGAGTAACGAAAAATCCCCACGATGTTGGACGAGTGGCTGGCGGTACCTCGGGAGGTGCGGCCGCGTCTGTTGCCTCTGGGATGTGCGATATGGCTCTTGGTTCCGATACTGGCGGTTCTATCAGACAACCGGCGGCATTTTGCGGCGTAGTTGGATTAAAGCCGACATATGGGCGCGTCTCACGCAATGGGCTGATCTCATATGTCTCATCTTTTGATCAGATTGGCACGGTTACAAAAACAGTTTCTGATGCAGAACTCTTATACAACGTCATTAAGGGGCAAGATCCTCTGGATAGCACCACTATTTCTGATGATACTTATAAACCAAGCAGGAAGTTTTTAAAAGTTATCGGAATTCCCAAGAAATTTGTCGAAAGCGAAGGAATTTCTGACGAAGTCAGAAATAATTTTGCCGAGGCTGTAGAGAAATTCAAATCTCTCGGATACAAAATTAAAGAAGTTGAATTGCCTAATCTTAAATATGCTCTGCCGGTTTATTACATCATTGCACCCGCAGAAGCATCATCAAATCTGGCGCGTTTTGACGGAGTAAAGTACGGCTTGCATAAAGAGGGTATTGACGGCATTGATGACTATTTTGAAACGCGCGGCGCCGGTTTCGGCCGAGAAGTACGGAGAAGAATTATTCTGGGTACTTACGTACTCTCGTCCGGTTATTACGATGAATATTACGGCAAAGCGGTGGCAGCACGCCGCCTGATAACTGCCGAATTGAGAAGTTTATTTGAAGAAGTCGATATGATGCTTACTCCAACGACTCCTTCACCGGCTTGGAAAGTGGGGGAGAAGAGTAAGAGTCCGCTGGAGATGTACCTTGAAGATATTTTTACCGTCCATGCCAATATCAGTGGCTGTCCTGCAATCTCTTTGCCCTCCGGCCTTGCAGGTAAACTACCTTTGGGTATTGAATTGACCGCCGATTTGGGCAGAGAGGACAATTTATTTGCCGCTGGAAAAGACTTTATGGGAGAATGAATTACACATATGGCCAATGATAAAAATAAAGAAGCTCCAGCCTTTGGCACCAATCATGTAGAAGAAATCATTTTTCTTCTTGCCGGTCTTTTCGTCCTCGCAGCGCTTATGAGCAGAGCGGGATACTTTCTGGGGCTTCTTGATGCCGCCGGACTTTTGGGTTGGTGGCAGGCGCTAACCGATTTTTTAATCCGGTTCTGGCCTATCTGGAAAGTGGCTGTCCTCTTCCTGGTGGGAGCTTCTATCGTGTGGGCTATCTATAATTATATGAAGCTCCAGCAAGTCGAGAGCGAAGACGAGAAAATCTATGGGATTACTCCTGACGATACCTTCCTCGATACCAATACAACTCTCGCAGAAAAAGAAAACGAGAGATGGGTAAGAATTTTGGAGCATGCCAACTCCAATAACCCCGCGGATTGGCGGCTCGCCATCATTGAAGCGGATGTTATGCTCGAAGAGCTTCTGCGCATCTCCAGCTACCATGGTGACTCAATAGGGGAGATGCTTAAAGCAGTCGATAAAAGCGATATGCTTACTCTCGATAACGCTTGGGAAGCACACAAGATCCGTAATCAGATTGCTCACGCCGGCGGAGAGTTCCAGTTGGATGAGCGTGAGACCAAACGCGTCATAGCGCTTTTTGAATCTGTCTTTCGAGAATTCGGGATGATTTAGTGTTGCGGGTGTCCGATTTGCACGGGCGCCTACAGGTTATGAGCCTGTCGAGGTACTGCTCCTCCAACCCGCTATAAATAAAACGAAACAAGTCCGAATTATACTCTTTTTCTTGAGAGAAGCAACATTTTATAATATAGTTCTGGAACGCACCTGTCGGCGTAGCTCAGTTGGTTAGAGCGTGGGACTCATAAGCCCAAGGTCGGAGGTTCGATCCCTCCCGCCGACACCAATCCGCTCCTCTCTTAGTGAAGAAACTCTTTAAGTCAAATCATAAAATATCCACCAGAGATAAAAGAAACGCTAAATGGAAAATGGGGTATAGATTACAGATTGGTAGCAAGGAGATGTTCGCAGATTTAATCAAACTGGGATTTACGCCCAACAAAAGTCTGATTGTAGATTTTCCTAAAATACCGAATAATTTGCTGGGCGATTTTGTTAGGGGATATTTTGACGGGGACGGTTGCATTTATTTTAAACAGCATTTTGCTAAAGATAGGAATAAAAATAGATGGATTTTTACAACACGATTCACGTGTGGTTCTCGCAAATTTTTAGAATCTTTACACTCTAGTCTGAATTTTGTTGGTGGTTTTATTGTTAAAAAAGAAAGGGGGTATGAGTTAGTTTTTAGCCACCGAGATAGTGTTGCTTTATATAATCTAATGTATCATAATAACTGCCGCGGTTTATATTTAAATCGCAAGCATAGACTTTTCCATAAGGCAATAAAAACGCTTTACGGAATAAGCAATGCGGGTGTAGCTCAATTTGGTTAGAGCGCGTCCCTGTAGGATACTGCAGCTTACTATTCGAAAGATGGTTTGAAACTCTCAAGTATCAACTTATGGCGAAGATATAGTCCATGCCATTATGAAAATAGTGGATAACATGCACGGACGAGGCTGCGGGTTCAAGTCCCGTCACTCGCGCCCCGAAGTAGAACAAGTTCACTTCGGGGCTGGTCAGAAGTGATTTATAATCTACTTCTGACCGCCCTGAATATGTTCTATGTTTACATTTTAAAAAGCAAAAATAAAACTGATCAAATCTATGTCGGTTATTCAACAGATTTGAAAAGTCGATTTGAAAGGCATAATAAAAAATTAGTTTCCTCAACAAAACCATATGCACCATGGGAATTGGTATTTTATGAGGCATATAAAGATAAAGTAGATGCTAAAAGACGGGAAGAATACTTCAAAACAAGTCCAGGCAGAAAAGCTCTAAGGATTATGCTTAGAAATAGTTTGGGTTAAGCCACAAAAGTTCACATCTCTATGGGACGTTGAACTGGTATACTTTTTGTATGCTTACAGAAGGACAAACTAAATACCTTGCTACTGTTCCAGATGACCAGAAGATGGTTGTGAAGTCATTTAATCCTAGAGGGCTAGAAATCGCCGAAGAGATTATCTCTAGCATCAAGGCAGTTGAGCCAGAGTTGGAAGTGATGCTTTTAGGTTCTTTGGCACTCAAGATTTTAGGGCAGGAAGATATTGATATTAGTGCTTACTGCATTAAATCAGAACAGCCAAAACATATTGATAACTTTAAGAAACTCTTTGGAGAACCCTCAAGACAAACTGCTAACTCTATAGGATGGAGTTTTGAAAGAGAGGGTTTTAGTGTAGATGTCTGGCTTACTGACCCGACTTCTGAAACTACCAAAGCCCAGCGTGAGGTATTTAATCTACTCAAAAATAACCGAGAACTTCTCAAGGAATATGAGAATATCAAGGAAGAAACCAAAGACCTAACCTATAAGCAATATCAAACAAAGAAATACGAGTTTTTTAATAGAATTTTGGGAATAAGCTAATACTTATGGAGTATCTTTACCACCAAATTCCTAAGAATATGTTTGGCACTCTCCTTTATCCTTTAAATGTGCTTAAAGAAACCCATCCAGAGATATATGCAGAGCACGCCAAGAAGTATGTGGGTAGAGAGCAACTTCTCACCGCTACTGTGCCACCTCTAAACTGCCTATGGAATGATGTTCTGCACTTTACAGCAATAGCTCCAAGATAGATAAATATGGCAATAAGGAGTTTATCTGGTTTGATGACCCAAATGGGTATAGATTAGAGTTTTATTGCCGACCTGAATTAATATGACCCAAATTTCTATATCTCTAAAAAACAATACTGAAAGAGAACAGACGGCAAAGGAGTTGCTTGAGCGGATTTTGAATAAATATAATTTGAATAGATGGATTTTGTGTAAAGATGTTGTTATAGAGCAAGACGCTACTGGTAAAGCATTCCCTATAATCCGATTGAGTGCGTGGAAAGATAACGAGGAGGGAATGATGGCGCAGTTCTTACACGAGCAGTTCCATTGGATTGAAAAAGATAAAGAAGAGCAGATGAATATTGCTATAAGTGAGCTTAAAAATTTATTTCCCAATGCTCCAATGGATAAGCCAGAAGGAGGCGGAAATGAAAATTCAACTTATAATCACCTCATGATTTGCCGACTAGAATTTCTAGCTCTAAAAGAAATTTTAGGAGAAGAAACGGCAACGAGAATAGTTTCTGGTAATAAAAACTACACTTGGATTAGAAGAATGGTTATTGAAAGAGCTTCTAATATTGACCAAGTTATAAGGAAACATTTTCCAGAAGTTATAAATCAATAATATGAAAATAGACCCAAAAGAACTGGCGGATTTCTTGGAAGAAGCGAATAAAAGCACCTACGCTAATAAAGATGCTCCTAAGGCGACATCTTCACGCCCTAAATCCGAAGACTATCATTTTAAAAAAGGTAATCTTATATATCACGATACCTACTTTGGCGGTAGAGATTTTATAGGTGGTGAGATTGTCTATAAGGAGAATATACCTGTCTGGGGTATGAATTACTATGGCTATGTGCTTAATCCTGAAGTAAGCGAAAAGGATGTCTATAGCTTTCTGCGAAAGGCACTAATGCAGGAGTATTCTGACATCATCCCTGTGCGTGGAGCTGGGAGCTATGAAAACGATGGCTGGCAGTATAGAAACACGCCAGAAGGCAACCTGGAGCGATTTACGGGTGTTGAGGAGATTTACCGCCAGAAAGAGCTTGTCTATCGTGCTCATTATCACGGAGGGTCTATTGAGTAGCGAATTTGCTATAATTCAATCGGAGTAGTGAGAGTTGGTGTTCTCTGACTTTAGTCAGAAACAAAGGTTGTGAATTAAGTCCGTCATCCGCCTTGTGCGGTGGATTGTCCGAAAGGACGAAGGTAGCGGTAAAAAGCGACCAGTGGCTTACGGGCACACCAAGAGTTCAGCCGAGCACTACAGGAGCAAAACAGAGGGCTGAAAAGCGAACCTCTCGCTTGCTACTCCCACAAAGAACTTCCCTGACGGGGAGTTTTTTGTTAAGACACTAATGCTGGAATGTAGATTGAGGTATTATTTATATGCTCAAAGCTGGTTCTAACATCGTCCACTAGCCCGCGCATCATTGAACAAATTACGGGAAAGTCATTGATTGTCCTTAATTCAGAACGTATGGGAATGAAAGTTTGTAACATTTCCATTCTTCTTGGAGTTATATATAGTGAATCCCGTTAGAGATTGCTCATGTGGTATTATCAAAGAACAACAATAGACTATGAATGCGCTAGCGCATCCTATCTCTAACGGGATGAAGGCAATGGAAAGGGAAGCTCACAAAACAAGCGATAGCGAACTCCTTCTTTTGAGCCTTCGTGATCCCTCGATTTTCTCCAAGATTGTTGACCGTTATCAGGCGCCTTTTGTCAGAAAGGCCACAAGTATAATTGGCAATAAAGAAGATGTCCAAGATATCGTTCAGGAGGCTTTTACTGCTTTTACTAAGATTTATCTTAACGCCCAGAAGTTCGAGCTTAGAGAGAGCGCCGCCTTCTCGTCTTGGGCTTACAAAATTCTCATTAATACCTGTTTCTCCTATTACAAGAAGCATAAGCGCGATAAATCATTGGTAAGTTATGATGACTCTCTAGCATCAGCGGAGGCAAGGCCTCCGCTGGAAGAAGAATCAAGAATGGAACGGTTCTTTCTCGTGCTCTCCAAGATTCCAGAGAGCGCCGCCCGCCTCCTGCGCTTGCTGGTGGTAGAAGGCAAGGATTACCAAGAATTGGCCGAGCTTGAGGGAATAACGGAGGACACCTTAAGGGTGAGAGTACATCGCGCTAAGTCTAACTTTAAAAAAGCATTGATTCAAAATCCGCATCTATGAAAACATATTCGAATATCGAGCTCAAAAGAAATGTCATGATTCGCGTTTACACCATTTATCTGTTGAGAAAAATGGTCGAGCCGTTCTTTATGAAATTCTTCCTATTTGGCGCGCTCTTTATCACCTTTGTGTCCATGGTGGATATTCCCCATGTCATCCTCAACGTTATTTCATCGGTGGAAGCGAGCGGCAACGCCTTCTCCTTCTTCAGCACCGCTTTTTCCCACAGTGTACTCGCAATCAAACTCATCATACTCGCCGAATTTCTTGTCGGCCTCGCTTTGGCCAAAGATACTTTTGCGCGGCTAACTTCTCTAAAAATTAATCCACATACCGTCCGTTAGTTTCTATTTTCATCTGTTATACTTATGTGAATGTCTAACAACAGAAAGGCGATCTGGGCTCTGCGTGTTGGTGTGGCTGGAGAATTCTTGGGTCATGGGGTACTTGCTTTGCAGGGTAAAGCAGACTGGATTGGCTGGTTTGCCAAGTTTGGAGTAAGCGATGCCGGTACCGCCACCACCCTTTTAATGCTTGTGGGGATATTCGATATTATTGTAGCTACTTTTATCCTGCTTAAACCCGTCAAACCCGTCCTTTTATGGGCAATATTCTGGGGATTCTGGACAGCCCTTCTTCGGCCCATTGTCGGTCAGCCTATCTGGGATTTCGTCGAACGCTTCGCCAACTGGGGCGCACCGCTTGCCTTATACTTTCTCCTTAAGCGCAAAGAATAGAGTATTTCGTTTTTGCAAAAGAACACAAATTTCTATAAGATTAAAGCCGCTATTTCGTATTTGCCAGAGTAGCAACCCCATGGTAAGGGGTAGGCCGGGAGTCCGATTCTCCCCTCTGGCTCTATGCTTCGCACTACATAGCTTTAGCGAAGCAGTGCCGGAGTAACTCAGTTGGTAGAGTAACCCCTTCGTAAGGGGTAAGCCGCGAGTTCAAATCTCGCCTCCGGCTCATGACCCATAAAAAAGAGCTGGAGAAAAAGATTGAAGCGATTGAAGAGCGTATGGGCTCCGCGGATTTTTGGGCAGACCGCGATACTGCTCAAGCTGCTATACGTGAACTTGATAATCTTAAAGCGGAACTTCTAGGCGCCGGCAAATATGATAAGGGTGCAGCAATCATGACTATTTTCTCCGGCGCGGGCGGCGATGACGCGGAAGATTTTTCCAGAATTCTTCTTGAAATGTATCTTAAGCTTTTCGAGAAGAAGAGCTGGAGTTATTCGATAGTTCATAAAAATGAGAACGACCGCGGCGGGTATAGGAATATTACTTTGGATATCGAGAATCCTGCTCCGCACAAGGCTACGCAGGACGTCGGACCCTATGGGGTCCTCCGAAATGAATCAGGAGTGCATCGGCTAGTGCGCATTTCTCCATTTTCTGCGACCAAGAAACGTCACACCTCTTTCTCTATGGTAGAAGTCATTCCTAAGTTTGAAAAGCCGGATGAAGTCAAGATTCCGCCGGAAGATATCAAGGTAGAGTTATCAAAATCGAGCGGGCCTGGTGGCCAGAATGTAAATAAAAGAGAGACAGCCGTGCGTCTCGTGCATATCCCGACCAATCTTTCTGTGCACGTTGAATCAGAACGATCTCAAATGCAAAATAAGGAGAAGGCACAAAGAATGCTCGAAGCCAAGCTCTATAAGATACAGGAAGAGGAGAGGCAGGCCAAAGAAAAGGGCATGTATATATCGAAGACCACCCAGATTGAGTGGGGAAACCAAATCCGCTCCTATGTTCTGCATCCCTATAAATTGGTCAAAGACCATAGGACAAATGTCGAAACCGCTCAAGTAGAAAAAGTTTTAGATGGAAATTTGGACGAATTTTTGGAAGCAGAAAAAGACCTATAAATAAGGCTAAATTTTGATAAACGAGAAAGTGCTTGACAAAAGGGTAGTCTAGGTGTATAATGTAAAAAGATGGTGAAGCAGCTGCTTCACCCTATTCCGGAGGTTCACATGACGAGATATCATCGGAACGAACTGCTCAACTGCGTGTGCATGGGACTCGCTCTTCTCGTCCTCTTCCTGTGGTTCACCGACATGGAGCCTCAGATGATGGCGACGGCACCCCTCCTCCAGACGAAGCTGGTCATCTGGCTCATGATCTCGGCTTTCTGGGTCGGATCGGCGTACATGTTCGTCTCCGCGCTCGACATCGCGCGAGAGGCGAAGCTGGTCCGCATCTGACCGACTCGATCTCGGTGAATCAAGGCTGCTCCGCACCCTGCATGAACCCCCGCCAACCGGCGTCGGTTTGGCGGGGTGTTCTTTTTATTAAATCTCCTTCTACATTATAAGGAAGCGGTCGCTGGCTTATAATGTATCTTGTATTTCGCGTTATTTCTTGTTATTCTATCGCAATGTTAAAAGTTCGATTGCAGAGAGTTGGCAGAAAGCATGAGCCGTCATTCCGGCTTGTTTTGACTGATTCCAAGAATTCGACTAAATCCGGACGCTTCGTCGAAATGCTCGGTTCTTATGACCCGAGGAAATCGACAGAGGCTTTTAAACCAGACCGCATCAAACATTGGCTCTCCATGGGCGTCGGGCTTACCGACAGCGTTAATAATCTTCTCATTAAAAAAGGCATAATCCGCGGCAAAAAGATAGCCGTCCACGCAAAATCAAAAAATGATACAATAAAACCGGTGACAGAAGAGAAAACAACAGAATAACCTTAACGACAAAGATATGATAGACGACGTACAGTTTCTGGAATACGTTATTAAAGCATTAGTCAATCGCCCCGAAGACGTAAAGATTAAAAGAACGGTAGACGAAATGGGTGTCTTAATGACTCTAGATGTCAATCCGGAAGATATGGGTAAGGTCATCGGCCGCTCTGGCAATACCGCTAAGGCCATCCGCATTCTTCTGCGCGTAGTTGGTATGAAGAACAACGCCCGCATCAATCTCAAGATAAACGAACCGGTCATGGGCTACGCGCGCCGGATATCCGATACGCCCGCCGCTTCCAAGGACCTTGACGAAGCGTTGGATGATTTGAATCTGGAGTAATGCATTTTCATCTGGTAACTTTATTTCCAAAGTCTTTCGACTCTTATCTTGGCGAGTCAATCTTAAAGCGTGCCATAGAAGATAGAAAAATAAAAGTTTCTTTCTACAACCCGCGCGATTTCGTGGAAAATAAATGGACTAAATCCGCCAAAGGCGGATTGCCCGACCAGCAAAGCTGGTTTAGGAAAAGGGTAGACCGACCGCCATACGGCGGCGGACCTGGGCTCGTAATTGAAGCTTTACCAATTGTTCAAGCTATCGAATCTGCAATCAAGAAATCTAAGCTAGCACCTAGAACCAAGTCCCTAGCACCTAAAATAATATTTCTGTCTCCCCGTGGTAAGCAGTTTACTAACGATTATGCAAAGAAAACTATTAAGAAATACAAAAATATTATTTTGGTTTGTGGTCGCTACGAAGGCATCGATGCCAGAGTAAAGAAAATTTTCAAAATGGAGGAAATTTCTGTCGGACCATTTGTACTGACAGGAGGAGAGTTGCCGGCAATGCTTATTATGGATGTGATGTCTCGGCAAGTGCCGGGTATTTTAGGCAACATTAATTCTCTCGAAGAGCATCGCGTCTCCACTTCAGAAATCTACACCCGACCGGAAGTGTTTAATTATAAAGGTAAATCCTACCGCGTTCCCAAAATTCTTCTTTCAGGGAATCATGCTGAGATTGAAAAGTGGAAGCGGGAAAGGAAAAAATAAATCCTTTATGTATCTAGTTCTTCATACGTTACAAATGTCCTATAGGACAAGATTAACGTATATGTAAAAAGTGTAAGACTAGTACAAGAACTTGACAAGAAATAGGGGTCATATTAAGATAGCCTTCACTTCGCTTGCCTCGCCATAGCCTTGGCGACGGCGGGACCGATTGAGTTACTGATGCCGAAGTAAGTGCTCATCGCGGCTTCTATTATTCTCTTTTAATATTCTTATTTTTTAATGCAGAAAAAATACTTCGGTCGCTTCAGGAAGCCCCTGACAGCGATGCCTAACCTTGTGGTCTCGCAGGTTGAATCCTTCAAATGGCTTATTGAAAAAGGCCTTAAGGAGGTCTTCGACGAATTCTCTTCTATCAAGGATTTCTCGGAAAAAAAGTTTCAACTGGATTTCGTCGACTTCGAACTCGCCGAACCCAAGACGGATGAATACGCCGCCAAGATTAAGAAGTCTTCCTATGAGGCCCCTCTTAAGGTGCGTGTTAAGCTCAAAAACTTGGTAATGGGTACGGAGAAAGAGCAGGAGATTTTCATGGCCGACCTGCCGCTCATGACCACTCACGGCACCTTTATCATTTCCGGTATCGAGCGCGTCATCGTCCCGCAGCTGGCTCGCTCGACCGGAGTTTCCTTTACCGCACAAGAACTTAAGGGCAAGAAAACCTTCGGAGCCAAGATTATTCCCGGCCGCGGCGCTTGGATCGAGATTGAGACGGACGCGGATGGCACCATTTATGTACGCATCGACAGAAAGAGAAAGTTTCCCATCACCACCCTTCTGCGCGCTTTTGGCGTAGCCACTAACGAGAAGATTCTTGCGCTTTTCGAGAGCAATACTCACGCCAAGCACTTTATTGAAAAGACCCTAGCTAAAGATCACACAACCTCTATTGATGAAGCGGCCGTCGAGATTCACCGTCGCTTGCGCGATGGCGACCTTGCATCTCCCGAAAATGCCCTTGAGTTCGTCCGTTCCATCTTCGACAAAGAACGCTACGACCTCTCGCGCGTAGGCCGCTTCCGCTTCAACAACCGTTTCGGAGTTAAAGAGACCGCAAAAGAGATTGAGCGCCGCACTCTCTCGCTCTCCGACTTGGTCACCATCATTTCTCACATCATTGAGCTCAATGTCGCTCCTGGTTCGACGGAAGATGACATAGACCATCTCGGCTCTCGCCGCGTGCGCTTTGTCGGCGAACTCTTCCAGCAGAAAATCCGCGTGGGCATGGCCCAGATTAAGAGAAATATTCAAAACAGGATGTCCACCATTGATACCGATGTTACGTTGCCTGTCCAATTTATTTCTCCGAAGCCACTACAAGCGAGAATCAAGGAATTTTTCACCACCAACCAGCTCTCTCAATTTATGCAGCAAACTAACGCTCTAGAGGAGCTTGAACATTTGCGCACCGTCTCGGCTTTAGGTCCGGGCGGCCTCAACCGCGCCCGGGCCGGTTACGAAGTGCGCGACGTCCATCCTTCCCACTACGGCAGGCTCTGTCCAATCCAGACTCCGGAAGGTCCGAACATCGGTCTTATTCTACGTCTCTCTTCCTACGCCAGAGTCAATGAATTCGGCATGATTGAAACTCCGTATGCGGTGGTTAAAGACAGCGTTGTCACCCACGAGATTAAGTATTTGAATGCTTTGGAAGAAGAAAATTTCAACATTGCTCATGCCGCTACGCCGATTGAAGATGGTACGCTTCTGCCGAATATGATAGAAGTGCGGCACAAGGGGACTCCCACCACTACTCCCAAATCCCAAGTCCACTTTATGGACGTGGCTACTAATCAGGCTTTTTCTGTTGCCACTTCCATGATCCCGTTTTTAAACCACGACGATGCCAACCGCGCACTCATGGGTTCCAACATGCAGAAACAAGCAACACCTTGCGTTGTCCCAGAGATGCCGCTCGTCGCCACCGGTATTGAGGAAACGGCAATTCGCGACACGGGCCGCATCGTCTTCTCGAACGTCGAAGGAGTAGTCTCGCATGTTGATGCTAAAATAATCAAAGTAAAAGACGCTAAAGGCAAAGAGCACGAATTCCCGCTGGTAAACTTCTCAATGACTAACGGCTTTACCGCCTTCCACCAGCGTCCATCAGTCGAGCTCGGAGAGAAAGTGAAGAAAGACGCGGTGCTAGCGGATACTTCTTCTTCAGCCAATGGCCAAATGGCCGTGGGCCAGAATGTGCTGGTTGCTTTCATGTCTTGGTCCGGCGCCAACTACGAAGACGCCATCATTATCTCCGAGCGGCTGGTCGAGAAGAGCAAATTCACATCCGTCCACATCGAAGAATTTACCGTTAACGTCCGCGATACCAAGCTCGGCCCGGAGTTGACCACTTGCGACATTCCCAATGTCGGCGAATCCAAGTTAAAGAACCTTGCGGAAGACGGTATTGTCCGCGTCGGTGCGGAAGTCCGCCCGGGAGACATCCTCGTCGGCAAGATCACGCCGAAAGGCGAGAGTCAGCTTACTCCCGAGGAGCGGTTGCTGCGCTCGCTTTTCGGCGAGAAAGCCAGAGACGTCAAGGATACTTCTAAGCGCATGGAAGGTGGCAAGCGCGGTCGCGTCATCTCCGTCCAGGTCTTTTCTCGCGAGAAAGGCGACAAGCTTGATTCAGGAGTATTAAAACAAATTAATATTCAGGTAGCCCAGCTTAGAAATGTCAGTGTCGGCGACAAGCTGGCCGGTCGTCACGGCAACAAGGGAGTCATCTCCAGAATCCTACCAGTCGAGGACATGCCTTACATGACAGACGGCACTCCTATCGATGTTATCTTGACGCCTCTTGGTGTACCTTCCCGCATGAATCTCGGACAAATTCTTGAGATGCATTTGGGTCTGGCCGCCCATACTTTGAATTATCAGGCGGTTGTACCGCCTTTTGCCGGTGCCACCGAAGAAGAGATTAAAGAGGAACTCTCCAAGGCGGGTATTGCCGAGAACGGCAAAGTCAAGCTATTTGACGGCCGCACTGGCGCTTCATTCGACCAGGATATTGCCATCGGCTACATGTATGTCTTAAAGCTTCATCATATGGTAGAAGACAAGATTCATATGCGCTCCATCGGTCCGTACTCGCTTATCACTCAACAGCCCTTGGGCGGCAAGGCTCAAAATGGCGGCCAGCGCTTCGGTGAGATGGAGGTCTGGGCGCTTTTGGGTCACGGCGCGGGGCATACTCTCCGTGAAATGCTGACTATCAAGTCGGATGATATCGTTGGGCGCTCGGCCGCTTTCGACGCAATAGTAAAAAGCGAGAAGATACCGGAACCGAACTTGCCCGCATCCTTTAACGTATTACTGAATAACCTTCGAGGTCTTTCACTCGATGTAGAACTAAAGAAAAATAATCCGTCCCATGAATAATTACAAAAACACACCAACCAACGCGCAGGATTTCAACTCCATCTCAATCAAACTTGCTTCACCTGAGCGCATCAGAGAGTGGTCCTATGGGGAAGTGACCAAACCGGAGACTATCAACTACCGCACCCAGAGAAGCGAAAGGAACGGTCTTTTCGACGAGAAAATCTTTGGTCCCGATAAGGAATTTGAGTGCTACTGCGGCAAGTACCGAGGCATCCGCTACAAAGGCATTATTTGTGAGAAGTGCGGAGTGGAGATTACCCGCTCGATCGTCAGGCGCGACCGCATGGGCCACATCGAGCTTGCCTCGCCGGTTGCCCACATCTGGTTCCTTAAGAACGTGCCATCGAGAATCTCTCTGGTAATGGGCATTCCGGTCGCCGACCTTGAGAAAGTAATCTACTTCGCCGGCTATATCGTCACTTCCGTAGCACAGACGGAGAAGGAGAGAGTGCTTAAGGACCTCGACTCGGAATTCAAAGCTAAGTTCAAGACTCTTCAGGATGAGAAAAGCAAATCAGCTCTCAAAGAACTCGCTCTGGCCACCAAGCGTGACATCGAAGCGCTAGTACCGGGCCGCGTATTGAACGAAGTCGAGTATCACCGTTCTTCGCTCAAGTATCCGACCGTTTTCGAGGCAGGCATCGGCGCCGAAGTCATTTACGAAATTCTCAAGGCAATAGACCTCAACAAGCTTCTGAAAGAATTGGAAGCCGGGCTTGAAAGGGCGCCCTCGACAGAGATTCTACGCATGAACAAGCGCATCTCGACCGTCCAGTGGATGATTAATTCCGGCATTCGCCCGGAGTGGATGTTCCTTGTGCGGGTGCCTGTCATTCCTCCAGCTATTCGCCCAATGGTTCCCTTAGACGGAGGCCGTTATGCTACCTCGGACGTAAATGATCTTTACCGCCGCGTCATTAACAGAAATAATCGTCTTAAAAAGCTTAAAGAGATTAACGCGCCGGATGTCATTCTTCGAAACGAGAAAAGAATTCTTCAAGAAGCAGTTGATGCACTCATCGACAATACCATTCGACATTCAAGCGCCGCCGGTAGCCAGTTGCAGAGACGCCCGCTGAAATCTCTCTCGGACAATCTCAAGGGTAAGCGCGGCCTTTTCCGCCAGAATCTCTTGGGCAAGCGCGTCGACTACTCCGGCCGCTCGGTCATTGTCGTTGGTCCGGAGTTGAAACTGCATCAGTGCGGCCTGCCCAAGCACATGGCACTTGAGCTCTTCAAGCCCTTTATCGTCTCCGAGCTCTTGAAGCGCGAGCTTGCCTATAACATTCCAGGCGCGAAGCGCCTCATAGAAGATGCAATTCCTGAAGTCTGGGCCATTCTTGAAGAAGTTATCCATGGCAAGTACGTGCTTTTAAACCGGGCCCCCACTCTCCATCGTCTTGGCATCCAGGCCTTCCAACCGGTCCTGATTGAGGGCAATGCCATCCAGCTTCATCCTCTGGTTTGCACCGCTTTCAACGCCGACTTCGACGGCGACCAGATGGCCGTCCATGTGCCGCTCTCGGAAGAAGCTCAATATGAGGCGAGCTTAATTATGGCCGCGGACAAAAATATTTTGAAGCCGGGCAACGGCGAACCGGTGGTCTCGGCCAAGCTTCTCGATATCGTTTTGGGTACTTACTGGATGACAAGAGTTATCCCGGGTGAGAAGGGAGAAAGCCGTTACTATCCGACACCCAATAGCGCCATTCTCGCTTACGAGTTCGGTGTTGTCGACTTACGCGCTAAGATTCACGTCTTGCCTTCCAATACCGAGAGATACAAGAATTTCGAAGGCAAAGTTTTTGAAACCTCCGCCGGCCGGCTTCTCTTCAACGCTATTTTGCCTAAGGATTACCCGTTCGTGAACCACGAAATGTCGAGAAAGAGAATGTCCGAACTTGTCGACAACCTCATCGAGCGTTACGGCATCGAGAATCTTCCGCCTATCATGGATAAAATCAAGAATTTCGGCTTTCGCTACGCCACTTACTCCGGAGTAACTTGGGGGCTTACGGATGTCAAGATTCCCGAAGGCAAAAAGGCCATTATTGAAAAAGGTCGCGCTCGGGTTGCTGAAGTTCTGGGCCAGTATCAGGAAGGTCTTCTCTCCGAACATGAGCGCATCCAAAAGTCCGTTGAGATCTGGCAGGGCGTCAAAGGCGAGGTCGAGAAGCTCATCCCCGGCACGCTTGGTCTCAAGGATTCCGTTTACGACATGACTTACTCGGAAGCGCGCGGTTCTTTCGGTAACCTAAACCAAATGGCCGGTATGAAAGGCATCATCCAGAACGTTACGGGCGAGTCTCTCGAATTTCCGATAATTTCCTGTTATAAGGAAGGACTTACTCCGCTCGAGTACTTTATCACCACTCACGGTTCAAGAAAGGGCTTGACTGACACCGCGCTCAACACCGCCAAGGCCGGCTATCTAACCCGCCGGCTCTTCGATGTGGCCCAAGATGAGATTATCACCGAAAAAGATTGCGGTACCAAAGACGGCACCATAATCTACAAGAAAACAGCTTCCGGCATCGAGATGCCTCTCTCAAAAAACATCAAGGGTCGCTTCCTAGTGCTCGACCTTGTCGATGATAAGGGTACGGTCTTATTCAAAAAAGGCCAGCTCATTACCAAGTCCGACGCGGAGACGATTGATAAAGCAGCGGTTGAGTCCGTCAATGTTCGCTCGCCGTTGGGCTGCAAGTCTACTCAAGGAATCTGTGTGTATTGCTATGGCACCGACCTCGGAAATAACAAAGTAATCGAGTTAGGGGAAGCGGTCGGCACCGTGGCCGCTCAAGCCATCGGTGAGCCGGGTACTCAACTGACCATGCGCACTTTCCACGCCGGTGGTGTGGCAGCTGCAGCGGGAGACATTACTGCAGGTCTTCCGCGCGTTGAAGAGATTTTCGAGAAGAGGAAGCCGAAAAATCCGGCGGTGGTAAGTCATCTTGACGGCATTGTGACTGAAATCAAGGTTATCGGGCAAGATCGGCTCATTGTAATTACTCCGGAAGCAGGTGAAGTAAAAGGGAGCTCCTCGACGAAGCTCGGGGCAAGGAAACTTGATAACGAGTACACGGTACCCGCCACCCGTGCCTCTCTGGTGCGCGTAGGCCAAAAAGTTTTCAAGGGAGATATCCTGACCGACGGTTCAGCCGACCTCGACGAACTCTTCCGCTACGCGGGGCGCGAGAAAACGGAGAATTACATCATCCACGAAGTCTCGAAACTCTACGAACTGCAAGGCGCGGCGGTCTCACACAAGCACATCGAGCTTATTGTTCGTCAGATGTTTAGTAGAAGAAAGGTGCGGGATGCCGGAGGATCGCAGTTCACTAAAAGTGACATCCTGGAAGTTTCCGAGCTTGCCCAAGTCAATCTCTCTCTCAAAGAGAAGGGGCTCGAAGAGGTAAAAGCCGACCCAGTTATCATGGGTATTACCGAGGTCTCGCTCTCGCGCGCGAGCTTCCTCTCGGCCGCTTCGTTCCAGCATACGCCGCGCGTTCTCATCCAGGCCGCCATTCGCGGAGTGGAAGACGAACTGGTAGGTCTCAAAGAGAACGTCATCATTGGCCGGCTGATACCTGCCGGCACCGGCTTCAAGGGCGGCTACAAAGAACAATTGATATGGGAGGCGATGTCGAAACAATCAAGGAACGGCTAGATATAGCCGAAGTCGTCGGCAACTACGTCAAGCTTGAAAAAGCCGGCCAAAGTTTTAAAGCGCGCTGTCCCTTCCATAACGAAAAGACTCCTTCATTCTTCGTCTCGCCCTCGCGGCAAAGCTACTACTGCTTCGGTTGCGGGGCCAAAGGGGACATCTTTACTTTTGTTGAGGAGTTTGAAGGACTGGACTTCCGCGAGGCGCTTAAGATGCTTGCGGAGCGTGCAGGCGTTGAGCTTAAATATCGTCCGGAAGCGAGCCGGGAAAGGGACGAGAAAGAGCGGATGTATCGCGCCCTTGAGGATGCCGTATTGTTCTTTGAAAATCAGTTGAAAAAAAATGAGCCGGCGCGAAAGTATCTTCTATCGCGCGGCTTAAATGCTGAGTCCTTCAAAAATTGGCGTATCGGCTATGCACTGCCTGAATGGCGCACTCTCTACCATCACTTATCGGCGCTCGGCTACAGCAAAGAGGTTCTTATCAAAGCAGGGCTTATCAAACCGGTAACAGAGGCAAACAAAGAGCCGTATGATGTTTTCCGCGACCGGCTAATCTTTCCTATCGCTGACTCGAGCGGAGAAGTTATTGCTTTTTCTGGAAGAGCACTAAAGAAGTCCGGCTTCCAAGAGGAAGCCGGACTTCCCAAGTATCTCAATAGTCCGGATACTATTCTTTTTACCAAAAGCGAGATACTTTACGGTCTGGATAAGGCAAAAGAGAAGATTAGAAAGAAAAATTACGCCGTGCTTGTAGAGGGTCAGATCGACTTGGTGCTTAGCCACCAAGCCGGCGTAGACAACACTGTGGCTTCTTCCGGCACCGCTTTTACCCGTGCCCATCTCGAACGTTTGAAGAAACTCTCTCCCCGTATCATTCTTGCCTTCGACGGCGACAAGGCGGGACAAATGGCCGCGGAAAAGGCCACAGTACTCGCTCTTTCCCTCGGTCTTGAAGTTAAAATCGCAAAATTGCCGATTGGAAAAGATCCCGCGGATATGGTTAAGTCTAGTTCGGAAGCTTGGAAGGAGATTCTGCGGCAAGCGTTGCCTGCCGTCGAACACTTTCTTGACCGCGCGCTGGAAGAAGAAAAAGACCGCCGTAAACTGGGCAAATTGATTGAAAAGAAAGTGTTGCCGATGATAGCACTTCTCCAGAGTTCGATCGAACGTTCGCACTTTGTCTCACTTATGACCTCGCGCACCGGCATCAAAGAGGAGGTGATTTGGGATGACTTGCGAAAGACCTCCACCAACCTTTCCCTTGGCAAGGGGGAGGGACTTGAGCATGCTCAAGTCAGGCCGGAGGGGATGGAGAAACCAGAACGTTCTCACAAAGAATTGATTGAAGAGCGGCTTTGGGAAGTGAAGCTCTGGATCAAGGAATTGCCGGAGGCCTCTCCCGAAAAAAAAGAGCTTAAGAAAGAAAAAAAAGAGCTTGAAGACAATCTCTCCCAAGAGTTATTGCACGAAGAACTTGCCGGTCTTAAAGTTGCGCTCTCGGGAGCTGAAACGTCTAAAGATGAGAAGCGAGCAAGAAAACTCACCAAGCGCATTCAAGAGGTATTAAAGAACATTAGTATTCTCGAACAGAAAAAAGCATTGTAAAATATAAAACGCGTCTTGAAAAAAAGTAAAAAACCCCTCGAGAATACTCGGGGTAAACAAAAGAATAGAATAGTAAAAGAAACTTCTAAAAAGAAGCTTATCAAAAAGTCTAAAAAGACTGCAGTCAAAATAAAGAAAACTGCTTTAAAAAAGAAGGTTAAAAAAAATCTTTCTAAACGGGAGCTCGATCTCTCGCTTAAGACCGCGAAACTGATTGCTCGCGGCAAAGAGCGCGGCTTCGTCACTTATGACGAAATACTGCGCGAGTTCCCGACTATCGAGAATGATATTATTTTTCTGGACGAACTATACGAGAAGCTCCATACTCTCGGCATTGACATACTGGAAAGCGGCGGACTCCTGGAGATTCCAAAGGAAGTTACAGACAAGAAATATTCTTACTCGAGAGGCGACTCGTCATACGATTCCATCCAAATGTATCTGCGCGAAATCGGCCAGTATCCCTTGATTGCTGGCGCTATGGAGAAGGAACTGGCCAAACGTATTGAAGCGGGAGATATGGATGCTAAAAATCTCTTGATGAAGGCCAACCTCCGTCTTGTTGTCTCCATTGCTAAAAAATACGCCAACCGCAGTCCGGACCTAACGCTTCTCGACCTTATTCAGGAAGGGAATCTCGGCCTTCATAAAGCGGTGGAAAAGTTCGACTGGACCAAAGGATTCAAATTCTCAACCTACGCCACTTGGTGGATTCGCCAAGCCATCACTCGCGCTCTGGCCGACCAGAGCCGCACCATCCGCGTGCCGGTGCATATGGTCGAGACCATTGCCAAGTATAAGCAAGTAGTGCGTCGGCTAACGCAAGACCTCGGCCGCGAACCCTTGCCGGAAGAGATTGCCATGGAAATGAATCTTGATGTCGACAAAATCTATCAGATAGAGAAGATTGACCAAGCCACCGTCTCGCTCGAGACGCCAGTGGGGGAGTCCGATGATGACAAATCGAAGCTCGGCGACTTTCTCGCTGACGATAAGATTCTTTCTCCCGACCAGGATTCATCGCGTCGCATCGTTTCAGACCAAGTACGAGAAATTCTCAATGACTTGCCGCCGAAAGAAAGAAAAATTCTTGAGATGAGGCATGGTCTCCTTGACGGCTACACTCATACGCTCGAAGAAGTGGGCAAGGTCTTTGGCGTTACCCGCGAGCGCATCCGCCAAATCGAAGCCAAAGCCCATGAGAAGATAAGACAGCATGAGAAAATAGATAGATTGAGGGGGTATTAATTTCTTCGTTTCTGCGTTATAATAGATATGCGAAAAATGAAAAAAACATATTCTATCAGAACAAAATATGGCGATTTCAAGGTTAATATTTGGCTTAACAAAAGCGACAATGCTTACTTGGTGAAGGGTGTCAGTTTGCCTCAAGTTGTTACCTTTGGTCGCACTCTTGTAAAAGCTAAGAAAATGGCTAAAGAAGCTTTGGAGTTATACTGCGAGTGCGTCATAAATGAAAATAAAATAATCATTGATGATAGCAGAAAGGTCGTCGGTAAATTGCCAAAGTCCCGCATTATTCAACTTGCCTAATGAGTTTCTTGCCGATATTCAGGTCAAGAGAGCTCGTTAAAGTCTTAATAAAAGCTGGGTTCCGGATAGTAAGACAAGTCGGCAGTCATGTGAGATTACAACATGTTGCTGATTCCACTCGGCAGACATCCGTACCCATTCATCCAGGCACTTTACCCAAGTGGTTAATTCGACAGATACTAAACCAAGCTAAAATTTCTGCCAAAGAACTGCAGCGCTTACTTAAGTAGATGATTAAGACCTCGAAGCCAAAGCCCATGAGAAGATAAGACAGCACGAGAAAATAGATAGATTGAGGGGGTATTAAAATTTTCCCGACGCTCCGGTCGGGACCCCGACCGCTTCGCGCGTCGGGGCTAATTAACCTAATTATTCTAAAAAATCCTACACATTAACTTCACGCTATAGCTGGAAGTCGATGTATACGTTATTTATTGTCTGTAGACAAATTGTAACGTAAGGTTTTTTAATACCTCCCCTGCCAAGGGGAGGTGTGGAGGGGTCAACATGATAGAATACACACCTATGGTTGTATCCAAGTCCGAGTTCATGATGTTTCTCAAGCATCCAGCTTGGCTGTGGCTCAAAAAGTTCGATAAGGACAAGCTTCCCGTTCCGGATGAGGAGCTCCAACTGCGCTTCGACGAAGGCGCCTTGTTCGAGGGCTATGCGGAGAAATTATTTCCCGAGGCGGTAAAGCTTGGATACAAGAAGGAAGATGGCGACTTTTCCGGCACAATGTATTACGCTCTGCCGCAAATAACTCTCAGTGAGATAAAGAAAGGCACTAAAGTAATTCTTCAAGGGAGACTCGAAATAGAAAATATAACCTCCACTTTTGATGTACTCGAGAGAGTAAGCGACAAGACTTTTAATCTCTACGAAATTAAATCTTCAACCTCCGTAAAGCCGGAGCATATACCGGACCTTACTTTCCAGACCATTGTTATTGAAAAATCTGGGTTTACTGTCCGTAACGCTTATGTTCTCTATGTAAATAATAAATACGTGCGTAAAGGAGATATTGATCCAGAGAGCATAACTGCCAAAACAGAAGTTACGGAGAAAGTGCGTGAGGCAATTCCCGAAACACTCGAGAATATCGGTAAAGCCTTCAAAGTTCTCTCAAGCAAGATCATGCCGGACATTTCCCCTCGACATCTTAACGGCGGAATGGATGAAATGGCCGAGTGGCTCGATATTTACAGAGCTGTGAAAGGGGAACTTCCGCAATACAGCATCCTTAAACTCTGCAGCTTAAAGCCGGAGACCGTCGCTTGGCTCGAAGATAATGGTATAGAAGTGCTAAATGATATCCCGCTGGATTGTCCGCTCACCGAGAGACAGGAGAGGCAAGTGAGAGCCATGCGCTCGGAGGAACAGTACTTTGATAAAGAAGAAATAAATAATTTTCTTAAAGAGCTGGAGTATCCTTTGCACTTTCTCGATTACGAAACCTTGGCCGGCGTGATACCAGCCTTTGACGGCTACCACCCGTACCAACAAGTGCCATTCCAGTATTCTCTTCATATCTTATCAAGTCCTAGTGCAGAACTTGTTCATAAAGAGTATCTCCATACCGAGAACTCCGATCCGGTGCCAGCGCTTCTTAAGCATCTTGCCGAAGACTTTGACAATAGCGGCTCGGTCGTTTCTTGGAGTATGAAGTTTGAAAAAGCCAGAAACAGCGAAATGGCTGCTCTTTATCCGGAGTATGCTAATTTTCTCCAAAATCTCAACGACAGAATGATTGACTTGATGGTCCCGTTCTCTAAGGGCTGGTTCGTAGACAAAGATTTCTTCGGCTCGGCCTCGATCAAGGCGGTCTTGCCGGCGCTTCTGCCGACTCTTACTTATAAGGAACTCGACATTTCGGGCGGCGGGCAGGCCCAGCGCTTGTGGATGGAATCTGTGCTTAAGGGTTTTAGTCCAGAAAAGAAAGAAAAAGTAATGGAGGACTTGAGGAAGTACTGCACTTTAGATACTTATGCAATGTATGCGATATATAAGTATTTAGTAGATAGAGTCTAGTAATAAAGCTATTTTAGAAGCGCGTCGAGCTTGGCTTTGACATTGGCAAGCGGCTCGGCGCCATTAATAATATTTTTTACTTCACCCTCCTGGTCCACTATGACAGAGTAAGGAGTGCCGCGCGCGCCGGCTTTGACAGCTGCCTCAACACTCTTCTTAACTGCTTCAGCATATTTGCCGCTTGAGAGGCATGAGTTGAATTGTCCCACGTTAAGGCCAATATCGGCTGCGATTTTAGGTAATTCACTTTCCGGCAAAGAGTCGTTGGAATTAGTCCTTTCAAAGACTTTGTCAGTGTAGGTCCAGAACGCCTGATTGCCGCCCTGCTCCGCTGCGCATTCCGTCGCCTCCGATTCCTTAATGGCTTTAGCGTGGAGCTGCTCTATGGGAAAGTGGCGGTAGACCCATGCCACGTCATTGCCGTAAGTGCGGAGAACTTCCTTCATAGTGCCGTGGAAGGTTTTGCAGAATGGGCACTCGGTATCGGAGTATTCGATGACGAAGAATCGGGCTGAAGAGGCACCGCGGATGTGGTCCTTATTGCTTACCGGAGCAATATCTATATCCGTATTGGCATTATCCGTTGTTCGCCCTGAACTTGTCGAGGGGGTCGAATCACCGAAATATATCGCTCCCGAGACTAGTGCTCCGGCAACAACTATCGCAAGCGGGACTAAAAACTTGTTTGATTCTGTTTCCATAAGTGAAGTTATTATAACATCTAAAAGGGCAGGGAGAAGGTTAGTTTGCTCTCGCTCGGTTTCTCCCATTCGGCCGTATCTAATTTTATTTCTTTAAGCTGACCACCTTCTTTGAACATTAGTTTATTGTTTGCACGGGCATGGTCGTAGAGTTCTTTGGTCAGGCGCACGTCATCAATGCAGTATTGCCTGATTCTCTCTATCTCACCCGCTCGCCACCATTTGAGCGCGTCCGAACCATGTCCGGATTTGTGCTTGCCGAGAGTGCCTTCCGCCAATTGGTCGAGCTTCATACGGCGGCCATAACTCTGCTTAATTTCTTTAAGAATATCCAGGTGCTTTATTTTGGTCAGGTCACCGGGATAATATTTGTTTAAGAGTGGCATGTCGAAATGTTCAGAAGTGAAGCCGATGAGCATGTCGGCACGCTCGAGAATGGGCCAGAGTTTATTTAGCTCGCTTTCCAGATAAGAAGAGTAGCTGTCTGTCTCGGAATCATGGATAGCGACAAGAGCGATATCAAGCTTGGCCGGGTCTGAAGAGCCGACATCGTGAAAAAAGTTTTTGGTCTCGATATCGAAAACTATTTTCCTCATCCCGGTAGTAATTTATGTGTTTCGAGAAAGTCGTCCATAGTAATATCTCCCACAGCGAAGCCAACGGCAGGCACCGGTTCAACACCGAATATTTCCAGTAGGTTATCGTATCTTCCGCCTCCGGCTAGTGCACGCGTATTTTCTTTATTAGTATCAAAGACTTCAAAAACCATTCCAGTGTAGTAAGTTTGCCCTCGTAGAAGTGTTGGGTCGAAGACTAAATTCGGCGCAATTTCCCTGAAAAGGTCAATATCAGAATTATTGATTCTAATTTCGAAATCTTCGTCTCTAGCTCTAAACTCTTTCATAATTGCATAGGCCAGAGAGAGGACCTCCTTATCTCCTTCAATACCGATTACTCCTAATAAGTCGGCATTAAATTGCCAATGTTCGCGGCGTCTGCCGCGTTGCGGTCTTTCATAACGGAACAAATTAGGAATAGAGTACCAGCGCAGTGGAAATTTCAGGGACTTTCTTCGTGCCGCCACCATTCGCGCCAAGGTCGGAGTCATTTCTGGACGCAGAGTCACAGACCGTCCGCCGCGGTCGGTGAAGGTAAAGGTCTGTTCGTTGACAATCTCTTCTCCGGACTTTTCGGTATATATCTCTGTCGGCTCTAGTGGGGAAGCGCTGTATTCCTCATACCCAAACCTCTCGGCAACCTTCTTCCACGTATCAAAAATGTAATTTTGAATCTTCATATCCTCCGGATAGAAGTCCTGCACGCCCTTATACGGCTCTGTCGAAAGCTTAGACATGGGGCTTATTATACAGGGGCTAGGGACTTGGGACTAGGGGCTAGCTTATATACGATTTAATCTTGCTGTAGATAGATTATATCGTATGAGAAATTAACCAAACGAAAAGGCCGCGACGCATGCATCGCGGCCACATTCAGGTCCTATCAAATTGCCGGTGCTGCCGGATTAGTTCCCTCTCATCTTGATCTCCTCGGACTGCTCGAATTTGTGGTGGCAGTCGCCGCAGACGTACGTCTCAAACCACTGGTTGCCCAATCTTCGGCCGTTCCCGCTCTCCATCTGGACCTTTTCAGACTTGTTGCACTTTGGACACTTAATCTCCATGCTTACCTCCATTTAATATCATGTACTTAAAAATCTATTCTGTCAATTTCTTTTTCTTTGTACTAGTTCTGCACTTTTTACGTTAATCTTGTCCTATAGGACATTTGTAACGTATACGATTTAATTCGACTATAGTAAATTTAAATCGTAAGAGAAAATTTAGACAAACGAAAAGGCCGCCCACGATGAGCGGCCTTCTAGCACCTAGCACCTAGTATCTAGTTCCTAGAACCTGCTCGCTGGGCTTTTGAACGCTCTTCTCGGGTGAGTAGAATTTTGCGGAGGCGGACGGAAGAGGGAGTAATTTCTATATATTCGTCTTCATTCATGATCTCCATTGCCCGTTCGATATCGAGCTTCCAGGCGGGGGAAAGATAAATGCCTTCGTCCGAGCCGGAAGCGCGCATGTTGGTAAGCTGTTTGCCCTTGGTCGGATTTACATACAAGTCTTCACCTTTGGAAGAATTACCTATAACTTGCCCAGTGTAGACCTCATCTCCCGGCTCGACGTAGAGCGTGCCACGCAACTGTAAATTATCGAGAGCGAAGGCGAGGCATTTGCCGTCCTCCATCGAGATCATGGCCCCTACATCCTTGTGTTCAATCTCTCCCGCGTATGGCTTGAAGCCGGTAAAGCGGGATGAGAGTATGCCTAAGCCTTTCGTATCTACGATAAATTGCCCTCTATATCCCAAGAGCGCTCTGGTCGGCGCTTCGAAAATGATTCTAATTTGCTTCTCATGATTTTTCATGTCCAAAATATTGGCTCGTCTGGAAGTGAGAGTGGAAATAATTGTGCCGGAAAATTCTTCTGGTACGTCGACTATTATCTCCTCAAATGGTTCGACAAGCTCACCATCATTTTCTTTGAAAATGACTTGTGGCTGGGAGACCTGTAATTCAAATCCTTCCCGTCTCATATTCTCGCAAAGTATCGCAATGTGAAGTTCGCCGCGGCCGTAGACGGTATAATAGTCATTTTTGCTGAAATCTACTTTAAGCCCCACGTTTACTTCTAGCTCTCTTTCTAGTCGCTCGCGGATCTGGCGGCCAGTAACGAATTTTCCCTCGCGTCCGGCAAAAGGGGAGTTGTTAACGAGGAAGTTGAGAGAAATTGTGGGTTCGTCAACTTTGATACTAGGCAGAGGAACAGCATCCGGAGTTCCCGAAATAGTGTCTCCGATATAGATGTCTGGAATGCCAGCTACCATACAGATGTCTCCCGCAAGAGCTTCGTCTACTTCTTTTCTTTGCAGTCCTTCGAATGTATACAACTTGGTAATTTTTGACTTTTTACCTTTTATATATACATCCTGACCGTTCTTTATTTTCCCTTCGTAAATTCTTGCAATAGCTAATCGCCCCAAGAAATTGTCATAAGCCAGATTAAATGGCTGCAGGCGTACTGGTGCATCAAGTTTTTGCTCGGCAGCGGGCACCTTTTCTAAGATTACATCGAGAAGGGGAGCAAGATCTTTCGATTTATCGGTCAGGCTTTTCTTCGCGATACCGGCGCGGCCTTCGGCGTAAACAGTGGAAAAGTCTATTTGCTCGTTATTTGCTCCAAGCTCAAGGAAAAGTTCCAGCACCGCTTCGTGTACCCACTCCGGCCGTGCGGCGGGCTTATCAATCTTATTGATGACCACAATCGGCTTGAGGCCGAGCTCGAGAGACTTCTTGAGGACGAAGCGCGTCTGCGGCATCGGTCCTTCTTGTGCGTCAACGACCAGAAGCACCGTATCGATAGAGCGCAAGACCCGTTCTACTTCCGAACCGAAGTCCGCGTGTCCGGGAGTATCGACGATATTAATTTTAGTGCCTCGATAGAATAGGGAAGCATTCTTGGAATAAATGGTAATGCCGCGCTCAAGTTCCAGCGCGTTTGAGTCCATCGTAAAACCTTGCTCTACCATGCCAGTTTGGCGCATCAGGGCATCAGTCAAAGTAGTTTTTCCATGGTCAACGTGCGCAATAATGGCAATGTTTCTAATTTCCATGAGGGCAAGCTATTAAAACACAAAATTTACCTTTCCTCAAACTGGCCGTTGCGATATATGAATTGCTTGGAAGCAGGTACAGTCGGTTCGGCAGCGAAGGGTTCGTCTTCGCGCCGGTCGAGATAGTGCACGGTAACAATTCTGTTGGAGGTAGAAACCGATTGTGGAGAAATCCGGTCGCCTAAAAAAATGGCATTCGTGCCTCTGTAGCCCACTGGGCCGGAGACATAAGCTGCCGCGTAAACAAAAACTCCCGAGGCGCCGCCGGAGCGGACGAGGAGCACCGCCGTATCAAGCTCGTCGTCTCCGTTGATATCGCCGTAAGAAAGTTCTTCAAGCAGTGTTGTTTCTTCCACAAAACCGCTCTCAATAGTTTCGCTACTGCCGTCTCTTAACGTAACTGGTCCGTCGTCGAAGATGAAGGTGGCACTTGACGGATCTGGGGTGAAGTTAGAATCCACCTTCGGCGTCGTGTTCGAAGTAACCAGCAAATCGTCCTTGAAGATATAAAAAGCCAAGGCCGCAATAACAATCAAAATAAGAATTTTTTTCACTAAATGATTTTAGCATAGCACAAGCAGAAATCCCGCCGGAGGCGGGATTTCTGCTAAGGCGGCCAACCCATTTTAGAGGAGTGTTCCGCTTATATTCTAATTTGGTCTCGGTGTGAGGCTCATAACTCTCACTGGTTTGAGACCTTGTATTTAAGTTAAGGAAGCTCCTCTTTTTACCCCTCATAGCTTTAGCGACGTGGGGAAGATTGACCTAATTACTATTTTCTTTCCACTCTTTCAAATTGTCAAATCATTTTTTCGAACAATTCGGGGGATATGTTGTGGATTAGTGTGGACAATAAGAATTATGCTCTCCTGCGACTCTTGAGCCAGGCATCTATACTCCACATACCGGCGCCATGAGCGGCAAAGAAGAGGAAGATGAAAGAGAAGAGTACTGCCGGTTCGCCGCCGTTTTCAATCGGCCATACGGCCTCTATTGAGTAATGAGCTTGGAAGTATGCCACCGCCATCTCGCCGGAGAGAATAAAGGCAATCGGACGGGTGAGAAATCCGAAGAGGATAGCCAAGCCGCCGAAAAACTCAAGAATACCAGCCACCAGCATTAAAGTCGGTAATTCTCCTCCCGGTATGCCGCCGAACCAGCCGAAGAGCTTCGTCCCTCCGTGCTGCATAAACAAGAGTCCGGACACAACCCGCAATAAAAACATCGTTATATTCATCAATTTATCTCTGTTCATAATACTTTTTTCTTTAGTCCGTGGTAAGAGAGATAACCAGCAAGCACTACCGCTACCCAGCTGGCCCACATTGGCACAGCCACTATGCCAATTTCTGCTGGCCAGCTATTGAGAATTCTAAGAAGATGTAAGACAGCAATGATAAGAAAGATTACCCCCGTTACGGAATAATAAGTTTTTTGATTCATAAGTATTTTTTAAATTTATAACATTTTAATTTTAGCACTTATTTATAAAAAGAAACTCGCCGCTGAGACTTTGTGTTCAGCGGCAAGCAGTGTCAAACGATCTCGAAGTCGTCCTTGGCTGTAAATTCTCCGACCTCGTGCAATTCAAAGCCCTCCTCCCCCTGTCTCACGAAGAGATGTGTCAAGTTGTTGGCGACACAGAATTGTTCGAAGAAAGCAAGCACACTCGCCTCGCGCTCGTCTGGCACGCGAATTCCGAACCCTAGTGTCGTGGAGACATCTGTCTTGCTGTCTGGGAACGCATTACGGAATGCATGTGTGAATTCCTCCAGATACCTATCAGGCAGCGTTATGGGAAAAAACATGGTCCACCTCTAAACTAAACTTACCAAAAGCCTTAGAAATTTCAACCAAGCTTCTTGATTCAACCCGCTTTTTTGCTATGATTTCCCGTATTCCGCGATAGCTCAGCTGGTAGAGCGCCTCGCTGTTAACGAGGATGTCCCAGGTTCGATCCCTGGTCGCGGAGCAGCTAGAAACACTAATAAAACCAAGGAGATTTTGACATAAACCTGAGTAGGAATCGAACAAAATTTGATTTTCTCGGGTAGAAATGTAATCTTTGATACCGGAACAGCAAGATTCTAGAAAGGACCATTTATGAGATGGCATCCCGACCCGGAATGCGACCAGGCGATTGTACGTCTTCTTGATGCACTCTGTTCGTGGGAGCGCTCGACAGGAAGGGAGTCGCTGCTCGTTCTCGTGCCGGTGGAACACGACGAACATGTGGTAGTTGCCCACTCCGGAAAGCCGCTGGATTTGGGAAAAGTGTCATACGAGAATGTGTGCGAACAGGTTCGCCATACGCTCGAAGTGCATGACGACCCAGACGCGCACAGCTTCATGGGCTAATAACAACACAATTCGAGGGGGCGGAGAAATCCGTCCCTTTCGCTTGTATATTTACCCCCTGCTTGGGTTAAACCACAATTTTCAAACCAACTTTAAACATTTTCAGCTTCTTCCACTTTCCTCATCAATTTTATTAAAGCCAATCTTTGAGCCATTTGTTCCATGAATTCTTTATTGAGAAGCAGTGGTATATCGATGCTATACTTTGGGAGCAATTTTGGTCTTAATCGAACCTAGTTAGTGTAAAAATATTTCCTAAGTTTTTCTTCGGAGATAAATTTACTTGCTTGATTGTAAATAGCACGCAGAGTGCCTTCGGCTATTTCTTTATGCAAGGGAATTGTTATAGATTCTTTTTTTCCTCCAATCAACTTAAATAATTTACTGTGGCTTCCTTTTCCATATTCAATTTCAAATCCTTCTTTTCGCAAAAATTTAACAATATCTTTCCCAGAGAGAACTCTGAGCTTAGACATGAGCCGGAAGTTCTATGTTAGCCAAGATAGAGGGCTTGGGAGAAAACCCTAATTCTTTTATATTCTCGCCGTGAAAGTGCACCTCAACTGCTTCCTGGATGTTTTTGGCCAAATTATCAAGAGTTCTGGCCTGAGTAACAATGGCAAAGTTGATTGCAGAAGCAGTGTAGAACTTGCCTTCTTTTGATACCGAGAAATGAATAATATTTTTCATATGCGTATTATAACATAAAGACGTAATGCAAGGAAGAATGCTTCAAGACTATCGAATGTGATATACCCTGCCTAAAAAATAATGTCGGGTGGCGTATATTCAAGGCCTACAAAGAGGAATTGAACTTCTGTTATACTTTCCTAGTATGGATAAGAAGTTCTCATCTTTTCTAGAAATTACGAGAGTGCTCAACAAACACGGCATGATACCTACGTTATATGGTTCCCTTGGTCTATATCGAATTGTTGGTCAACTGGATGAAGTAAATGATACTGATATTGTTATTCCCAACAAAGACTTAATTGACGGCCTAGATAAGTTAATGAGAATTTTAGCTGAGATTGGCTATAAACAAGACGCTCCTTATCCGCACGAATTTACTAAAGGAGAGGGTCCTGTGGGATTTGAGCCAGAAAGTGATTTAATTGAATTGGGTATTGAGATAGAAAAACTAAGGGTTACAGAGATTGGTGGTGTGCGGTTTAGAGAATTAGCTCCAAAGGATTATCTCTTGGTTTATAAAAGAAATCTTAAAAGCCAACAGAAAAAGTTAAATAGTACTCAAACTAAACTTGAAGCTATAGAGAAAATAATATGAAAAAAGTATATCTGGCAGGACAATCAAACGAACATGATAATAATTGGAAGGAATTATTTAAAGATATTTCTGAGTGCGATTTCCACGACTGGGAATTTGATTCCGATCAAACATCTCCAGACACATTTTTCCCAGATGATCTAAATGGGGTCAAGTCCGCAAACTATATGGTAGCCAATCCAGGCATAGCTCCTTCTGAAGCCACTTGGATTGAAATTGGATATTTTTATGCAAACAATACAGCTAAACCTGGAGACTTTTGTGATAAGTTAATCATTATCTGGCAAGAAGCCAGAAATCCAAAATGGTCCATTGAATTTGTGAAGAAAACTGGACACATTGTATCTACATTTGAAGAAGCTAAAGATAAACTCTGTGAGTTGATTAAAAAGGACCTCATATTACAAGACCCGACCGGTAAAAATGGCTTTATCAGTAATAAAAGAGATTTTGTTAATAAAATTCTTAAGCTGGCAGGATTCGAATAGATTGAGTTTTAATATGAAATAAGAAAGACCCGCTTCGCTTTCGCTAGACGGGTCCTTGTTCTACTTCTCGTCTGTGTCCTCACACTCGCAGAAATCGGGATTGAGACCGCACTTAGAGCAGTTGTAGCACGTGCAGAAGGCAGTGTCCTTATTGCACGTATAGCACCAAGCGGGGTCTTCCCAGTCTTCATCAGAATCCTCTTCGTAGGGTTCAAACGTCGACCGGCCGAGTTCCACGTTCCGCAAATCCTCCATGAGGTATCCGAGGTCCTTGTCCGAGATCTCTCCGGAGATGAGATGCGCGCTGTTGAAGTCTCCTTCTTCAGGCGCATGACCTCCAGTGATCCTCTCGAGGGCGCAGGCGTAGCAGATGTCGTTGGAATCTCTTCCAACCGCAGCTGCCATAGTGCTGTTGACCTTCTCGTTCTTCTCAAATGTTTTTCCACACATCGAGCAAGTCGTCGTAAGCATAGTCTTCTCCTTGAAAGGTTGAACCTATCAAGAAGTCATCCGCTTTCAGCTTTCGCTGGGGCAAAGGATGAACGACTTCATACAGTCCTGATAGCCCAAACAGACTGTAATCTCTGCGCTTCATCCTAGCACACTTGCCTTGACAAGTCAAGGTATGTGTTGGTATATTATGAATCAGTCCTTTCGAGGGCGATGGTGCCCCGAATGTTCTTGAGGAGCATAGACTCCCAGGGGGACAGTATGAAGATCAATATCGTTGTTAGCCCAGAAGGGTACGCGGATCTCTGCAAGGCAATCACTGAGAACAAAGATCGGTGGGATGACGTCCATATGCCTGGCGCAGAAAAAGGGGCGGGACGGTTCATCAATATCCGACGTTGTCAGCTCGTGCCTCCGTTCCAAATCGAGGTAGAGCTGGAAATCAGAGAAAGATGTGAAGTCCTGACCTCTCCTCAATCGAAGGAGTCCATTTCTCGTAGCGACATCGATAAGCTCTGGGATATCCTAGGCATCTTCCCGAAGGCAGAAGGTCCGAAGAGCGTCTTCACCGACGAAGAACTCAGAGAGATCCTCCTCGGCATCAGCGAGACGGCCGACAGCGCTCATCGACTCCTTGATCGGATTCCGCTGAACAACAAGGCCGTTAGTGACATTGTTGCAGCTAAGGCGAAACTCCATGACGTCGGGGCGTGGTGTACACAGTTTCAACTGAAGTACGGCATCAGGACTGAAAAGAGAACCAAGACTCAAAAGTAGTTCCTTCGGAGCCAGTAAGGGAGTCAGCAATTCGCGACTCTCTCGCTGGCTCTTTTACTTTCACTGGCGAAACTTTGCAAAATCTAGATTTTGCAGGAGAGACAAATAAGAGACGTTAAGTTATAAACTCATATGGGTCATATCCCACCCCCTGATCTAGACAGCTAACAATGACTTTATCTGCTCTAACTCCACACTAGGATGAGGATACTCTTTTACCCAATCGATGGTTCGAAAATCGTCTGCCAGAGTGAGCCAGATTGATGGTATGGAGCATTTAGAGCCTTAATAGAACCTACCCAAGTAGAAGTCGAACTTTTTGTTTGGATATGCTAACTTTACTTTAGAAAACATGGGAGGCTTGATATGTTCTACGCTCTCGTAGCAAACGGCAGTCGGGTAGAGGTACGCAAGATGGAAACCCCGAGAGACCGAATGGGGTGCAGAATCCCCACCTATATGGTCGAATACCATAGCTTTGACCGCAAGGTGGCAATGGAGTTCGCCAAGCAACAGTTCGGCGACAGTGTGGTTGATGTTGTTTGGCACTGTTGTGAGAACCAGACACATCTGATTAAGAGTGCCTTCAATGCCGGTCATCGATTCGCACTTTCGACCCTATAGGTATGACACCCGTTTCTGATGCTCGACGGAGAATCCGTTGTGTGTCGGCAACGGGTTTTCCTTTTGTATATTTACCTCCCACTCGGGTTAAAGAGTGATTTTCAGACCAATCTTCAAACTTTTTCTGTTTCTTCTAAATTTCTCATCAATTTGATTAAAGCTAATCTTTGAGGCATTTGTTCCATAAATTCTTTATTGAAAAAGAGTGGTATATCGATGCTATACTTTGGGAGCCACATTTTCTTTGTAGTTAAGTGGTAAAATTAAAATATGAAGAGAACTCTAGGATTTGCGCCAATTGTAATTTTGATTGTTGTTGCGGCCTTGGCGGCAGGAACAGGTTTGCTTTTTTACGCAAAAAACAAAAAGTCTGCTGAAGTACACGAGGAAAATGGAAATATCACACTTTCCGTCAATGAGGCCAGCTCGAGCGTGCCCAATCTATATCAAACACCGAACAATCCTTCGCTCATTTCCTCAAAAGCTTTTTGTCCGGACCCTTTCGTCTTCGATCTTCCGATAGATATAAACAAAGCGACTTCGGTTTTGTATCCAGGGCAAGTGCGTGGAGGAGATTTCAAGGCGCATGGCGGTTTCAGATTTGATAACTCTCGCCCGGAAGAAATTATCGTGACCGCACCTATCGATGCACCAGTAGTAGTCGGCGCCCGCTATCCGGTAAACGGTATTATTCAGTACACTATGGAATTTGAGCATCCATGCGGCGTGCGATATCGTCTGGGGCATCTTCTAACTCTTGCGCCTAAATTTCAAGCGCTTGCCGAAACTTTGCCGCTTCCTCAAACTCTGGATTCTCGTACTAATGCTGTTGTTCAAACTGATGTTAAGAAGGGTGAGGTGGTTGCTACTGCTGTTGGTCTGCCTGGCAATACTTTTCTTGATTGGGGTGTATATGACTACCGCCAAGAAAACGAAGTTTCCAAGGACCCTATCTGGAGAGCCTCACATACTTCTGACACATATAGATATGGGGTATGTTGGTTTGATTGGATTTCTCCGGAAAACAGGGTAAAAGTACTGGCTCTGCCTTCAGCTGACGGTGTTAGTGGCAAACAAAGCGACTTCTGCAAATAAAAATCAATCGTTTGTATCTGATGGTTGTACACTTAATTCCATCGTCTATCTCAAAACAAAAGTTAAAAACGCTGATAAGAATCCTAAATTTAGTGAGTTTTGTGAATTAGCTATAAAAAATGCTAAGAAATACGATTTCATAATTTACCTACCACCAGAGCTACCGCTTGTCGATGACGGTTTTCGACCACTTTCTCCAGAGTTTAGGTCAGAAATCAATCACTTGCTACTAGATATACTAAAAGATTATAAATTTTATACAGTCCGAGGTGAACTGAAAGAAAGGATAAAGCAGATCAAAGATATTATTAAAAACTGAAATGCCTTAGTATAATTGCTATACTACATGCGAACATCTTTAGTCATCGCTACGTTCGTTGCCGTGATACTCTTCGTTTGGTTCTTATTCGAAGGGTCTGCCGTAACAGAGGAGGGGATTATTAGTAAAGAAGATTCAATAATTATGCAAATGCGACTCTCAAGCTCTGCGTTCGAACACAACGCGTCAATTCCGGTAAAATACACCTGCGACGGAGAAAAGGTAACAAATCCGCCCCTCTCAATCTCCGGAGTGCCGGCAGAAGCCAAAACGCTTGCGCTCATTATGGATGACCCGGATGTGCCAAAACAATTAAGGCCGGACGGAGTATTCGACCACTGGGTTCTGTTTAATATCCCACCGGCAACTCAAGAGATTCCAGAAGGGGGAGGTACGGGTACGCCCGGAGCAAACACCGCCGGCGGCAGCGCTTATGTGGGTCCGTGTCCTCCGTCCCAATACGAGCCGTCCGAGCATAGATATATATTCAAACTTTATGCGCTTGACGCCGTGCTTAATATCGAGCCGGGAGCCGCAAAAAAAGAAGTTCTTGAAGCGATGCAAAACCATATTCTTGCCGAAGCAGAACTAATCGGCAGATACAGGCGCCAGTAGGGTGTGTATAACTCTCTTGTGCACAAGGATAGGCGGTAGGATAATAAACATATTATTCTAGAAACTGCACAATAACATGCTCTTATCATCGGACTTCTCTTCCTTTACTCGTCGAAAAATGGCGATTCTTGTCATCGCTATTCTTGTTATTCTTGTTGTCGTCTGGCTCGTATACTCGCTCTATATAATAGTTCCTTCAACTGAAAAGACGGCTGCAGAGCAAGTGGCGGAAGAAGTGGCCAAGGCAGAAAATCCATTTAAGGCGGATAATCCGCTCAGTACTGTTGAGACAAATCCCTTTGAAAAGGTGAAAAAAGTGCTTAATCCATTTGAACAATAATATGAAAAAACGACTATCCGTTTTACTTGCGGCAACTGCCATCTTTACTGGCTCAATCGCATATGCGGAAACTGAAAATATTAATGCTGCTCTTCGCGAATTGAGTGAACTTTACGATTCGCCGGTGGTTCGCGTTGACCAAGCGCGAGCGATTTGTAACCAGGAGCAATACATCATCGAGTGTGCCGAGATAGGGAAGAAATATGATCTCTTCCCCGAAGAGCAAGAGCGCGAGGTTGATGCTTTGCTTACGCAGTTTAAAGGAAGTGTTATTGAGGAGTTCAAGCAATGTGTCAGCACAGAATGTCTTATTAATGTCGCGGCGAGAATTGCCCAAGAGTTGAGTACCGCAAACCCGACACTGGCGCGCACCATTGATCTCACGCCGGAGAAAGTCACGGAGAAACGTACAATTGTTGATGTCGCAAAGACAATCGGAGTTGACATTGACGAATGCCGAGCCATGGATCCTGATACCGCCTCGGTTGAACTTTTGCGCGCTTGCGCGAAGCTCGCGAAGCATGAGACAGTTCAACGATATATTCCCGAGGAATACCGCGTCCACGTTGAAAAGACAGAAAATACGGCCGCGCTCAAAGAAGCGCTTGAGAATGGAGACATTGCCTGTGGCGATGGGACGCTTCAAGGATGCGGCACATTTTGCCTCAATCCCGGCACAAGAACACAAGGAGGGGGAGCCATTCCTCCGGTATGCCGTCAAATTGCCGAGCGATTCTTCGGAAATGAAGGTATAAGAGAGCTCGATAGCGCCTACGAGCATGTCCGCCGTACATATGATGAAGCACAGATTATCTATACGGAAGAGTACCGAAATCGACTGCGAGAGGGGACAACAACTCCGAACACTATTCTCTGCCCGGCCGTTATCAATTATTCCCCTTGCCCTCCGGGACAATATCGACAAGAGTCTATCAACGAATTTGGCTGTTTTGTCCGCAGCGCCTGTGTTCCTTTCAACACCAGAACATTGCCGAAGTTTGAAGACAATGACAGACAAGTTATTTGTCCTGCCATGCCTACTGTCAGCTCGTGTGGAATTAATGAAGAGCGGGTAGCTGCGTATAGTTCACCAGAGTGCGGTACTTACTATACTTGCAGGCCAAAAGTTGAGGATCGCTCGACAAAGTTTCCGTACACCTTCAGAGGCGGGCGGGTTGTTGTCTCTTTTGAAGAAGCACGCATTTACTGTTACGAGTCTGGTTTCAATGGAGCGACAGCGCGCGGCGACAAGGGAGAATGTCTACAAACCTTCCATATCACAGTTCCCGAGATACCACCGGAAAAGCAATGCGCGCAATACGGCACCGGCTGGCATAGCATGGACCAGAGCGGCAACTGCTTTAGCGAAAGTATGACCGAGTACCGAACGCCGGGAGGCATACTCCAGCAGTGTTCAACCGCCTTCATCTATGGTTGTACGTCCAACAAGGATATTATTCCAGTGCCGTTCGGGCAAAGAGAGCAGGTTTGGAACTCGCTCGGACTCCGCTCGTGGATACGCTCCGACGCTTCGGAATCGCGAATTTCAGAGTTGAAGGCGGCCTGCGCCAATGTCTCCTCTAATTCAAATATATGGCTTTCTGGAGCAGGGACACAATCGAGTGTTGACTTCGGCATGCCGGATACGGAGAAATGCCGCAAGGCGACAACTTGCTCCTCCGCGCAGTACTGGGATGGGAACGGATGCGTCGCTCTTACTACTACATCTACGACCACATGGTCATGGACAGGATATGGAACAACGACCCCCGGTGAGTATAAAGGGGATGCCACTTCATGCCCCGGCTTTGCTTACAGCCGCTGGGACAAGACCGGCGCGCGCTACTGTCAACTCAACACCCAAACGTCGTGCCAATACTTCTATCCGCAATACCTGACTCTAGGCAACTACGCGCCGTCAAGCTGTCCCGCAGAACAATCGACTGGAACGGTTTCAGGAAGCTGCTCTACCGAGCTTATTAATCTTCTTGGTTCAGGATGTCACTCTATGAGTAGTGCCTGGTTTAACAGCGGGATGACGAGCTACGTCATGCCTGGAGGAACTACTGTGCGAAGTTGTGCAACCGAACCGATTTCTGGTTGTTCAGGCAGTAACATCACTACCGGTACTGCCCAGTGCGCCGATGGCAGAGACAATGATAATGACGGCGCTACCGATTATCCCGCTGATTCAAGCTGTTATGACAAAACCGATAATGATGAATGGTATCCGTCTAGCGGTTGTTACCTCATCCGGAGGAGGATACGAGGGTCCTGCTGGTTCTGCCGTGTGTTCCGATGGCATTGACAACGACGGCGACAATCTCATCGACAACGCAGACTCCAGTTGTCAGCACTCTTCTACCACTACCACCGGAGGTTACGAAGGCCCTTATGGCTCCTCCTTGTGCAGCGATGGCATTGATAACGATGCAGACGGTCTTATTGACAGCGCGGATACAAGTTGCCAATCTTCCTCGTCTGCTACATGCTCGTCGGGCCAGTACTGGAACGGTTCAAGCTGCGTGACATCTACAGGCACCGGCAATACCAATTATGGATCTTGTGGCAGCTATACGAGCCAGTCTTCATGCATAAGCGCCTCGAATTGCTACTGGTATAGCAACTCCTCGCCAGGCATCATGCCCGTCCGGTCAGTATTGGAACGGAAGCGCCTGTGTAAATACATCCACCACCGATTGTGCTTCCGGACAATACTGGAACGGAAGCACCTGTGTCTCTTCCCAAACATCGAGCTCCTGCTCGTCTGGTCAATACTGGGATGGAAATGCTTGTGTGTCTTCTTCCTACCCAACACCATCTTACCCAACACCATCTTACCCAACACCCGATTCCTCCTACCCAACACCGTCCTATCCAACGCCGTCTTACCCAACACCAAGTTCTAGTTCAAGTCTGGTGAAGCCGCTGGCGTTTCTATGCCCGTCCGGTCATCTATGGAACGGAAGCTATTGCACGTATTCAGGACAAACAGGCGTAATGCAATCAGTCGCGAACATATTTGAAGCATTTCTCTCGCCCTTCCGCCGCTAATCGACCACAATTATTCCATGAATAAAATCTCGGGGAATGCAAAAATTCCTTTAGTGATTCTGGCTATCTTTGTCTTCACCCCCGCTTCTTGGGTCTTCGCCCAAACAGACCCCTCTCTGATCATCAAACAGCTCCAAGAGCAGATTAAAGTACTTCAAGCGCAAGTAGAAGAGCTTAAGACTCAAATCACCCAAGTAAAAAGCGAACTTAACTTAACCAGATCTCTTTCTCAAGGTTTGAGCGGAGATGATGTCAAACAACTTCAGACTTTTCTCTCACAGAAATACCCTGAATTTTATTCAGCTCCTATTACCGGCTACTTTGGTCCTTTGACGGAGCAAGCAGTGAGGAAGTTGCAGGAGAAGGAGGGTATTGAAGCTATAGGCATTGTAGGGCCAAGAACAACCGCCAAATTAAACGAACTTATCACTCAAGGCGCCGGCAAGTCAGGAACTATTCCACCCGGACTGCTTACCGGAGGAGGAGTAACAGCTCCAGTCGTTGCTCCAGCTCAACAGACTACCACTTCGGCCCAATCAACGACAGCTAGTTCTGCAACGTCTGTAACGACGACTTCAACTACAGCTACCAGTACTACTAATACAAATACAACTACAGCCACAACTAACACAAGTAGCCAAACATCTTCGACTGCATCTACACCCTCGCCTTCCTTTACACTATCAGTTAGTCCTAGCACTATCACGGCTAGTGCTGGGCAATGGGCAACTTTAACCATCTCAAATGGCACTGACACCACTAGTGATTGTTATAAGGTTTGGAGCAATGGTAGTTATGGCTACATTAACAGAAATTCTTCAGAGCGAGTTTCTCCAACCGAAACGACTACTTACACGGTCAATTGCTACACCCCGCCAGGTTTATATGGGGGAGTGTCTTCGAGCCAAAGCGTTACTTTAACTGTTATTCCCCCCGCGACTCCACCGGCTAATAGCACAGCCACTACCTCCCTTCTTATGCCTGGGAATCAACAGCTAGCAAGTATTTTAGAAGCCATACAGAAAGTTTTGTATCAGATGCAACAATTTCTTAAGTAAAGATATAATTAAACTATGAAAAAATCTTTACTAGCTGTAGTTCTCGCCTTAAGTCCGGTTATAGCCTTCGCCCAAACAGACCCCTCTCTGATCATCAAACAACTCCAAGAGCAGATTAAAGTACTTCAAGCGCAAGTAGAAGAGCTTAAAACTCAAATTGTTCAAGTAAAAAGCGAGCTTAACCTAACCAGGTCTCTCTCTCGAGGACTCTCCGGAGAGGATGTCAAGGAGCTTCAGACTTTCCTCTTGCAGAAATATCCGGAATTTTATTCGGCTCCCATCACCGGCTACTTCGGTCCTCTGACGGAGCAAGCAGTCAGGAGATTGCAGGAGAAAGAGGGTATTGAAGCCGTAGGCATAGTCGGACCGAGAACAACTGCCAGATTAAACGAACTCGTCACTCAAGGCGCCGGAAAGTCAGAAGTTGTCCCACCCGGACTGCTTACCGCTCCCGGTATTCAAGGGTCAATAGCAGCGCCGGCAGTTACCACTTCCACT
>JACPAD010000005.1 GCA_016180955.1 Candidatus Zambryskiibacteriota bacterium | reverse complement strand
CAGTCGTTTGCAGGGATTTAATCTTATCTATTTCAGAAGCTTCTCGGTGGCGAAATCCTAAAAATAAAATTCCCGAAACAATCAAAATGAGAATAATACTTCTCAACATATGTTAAAATATTATCATGCACATTGACGAAAGCCAGATTGAGAATTTTATCATCGATTCGGGGCTCGTCTCGAGAGGGGAGATGGAGGACGTTAAAGCTGCTGCCAAGGAAAAGAACGTAAGCATAGGCTCGGTACTGCTCTCGAGAGGCACTCTGACGGATGACGATCTGCGGCGAATGCAAGCCTATATTTTGGGCATTCCTTTCGTCAATCTGAAAAATCAAAAGCTTGATTTTGCGACCCTCTCCCTTATCCCCGAGCCGATTGCTCGAAACCACAATATTGTCGCCTTTAGGAAAACCGAAGACGCGCTTGAAGTGGCCATGCTCAACACCGAAGACCTTACCGCCATCGACTTCGTCAAAAAGAAAGTGGGATTAAAGATTCTGCCGCGGCTTACCGACGACGAGAGTATGAAGTGGGCTCTGCTTTCTTATCAAAAGACCTTAAAAGCCGAGTTTGGAGACATCATCCAAGAGCAGGCATCCGCTCTCAAGAATACTTCCACGTGGAAGCATTTAAGCGACAAGTTAGGGGACGAGACCCCGGAGGCCGACCTCAAAAAACTGGCCGAGGATATTCCGGTCGTGCGTATTGTCGACACTCTCTTGAAGCATGCCATTATTCAGGATGCTTCCGACATCCACATTGAACCGGAGGAAAATCAGGTGCTTATCCGCTACCGCATCGACGGGCTCCTCCGTGACGCCATGATCTTGCCGAAAAGTACCACTCCGGGCATCACTGCCCGCATCAAGGTGCTCTCGAACTTGAAGCTCGACGAGAAACGTCTGCCACAGGATGGCCGGTTCAAAATCGATGCCGAAGGGGAGAAGGTCTCCTTCAGAGTTTCTACTCTGCCGACGTATTACGGGGAGAAGACGGTGATGCGCCTTTTGCGCGAAAATGTTTCCGGTTTTACCCTCGAAGGACTTGGCTTCCATAGCCATGGTCTCGAAGATATCCATAAAGCGCTCAAGTTTACCACCGGTATGATACTGGCCACCGGGCCGACCGGCTCCGGCAAGACTACCACTCTCTACACTATGCTTGATATTTTAAACACCCCTGATGTCAATATCTCGACCATCGAAGATCCTATCGAATATCAGATGACGCGCATCAATCAGACACAAGTGCGTCCGGAAATAGGCCTTACTTTCGCCAACGGCCTCCGCACTCTAGTGCGCCAAGACCCGGACATCATCATGGTGGGAGAAATTCGCGACACCGAGACGGCGGGTCTGGCCATCAATGCTGCCCTAACGGGTCACTTGGTACTCTCGACGCTCCACACCAACTCCGCCGCCGGCGCCATCCCGCGTCTTCTCGACATGAAAGCCGAGCCGTTCCTTCTCGTTTCAACTTTGAATATTGTTATTGCCCAGCGTCTGGTGCGGAAACTTTCGGCGAACAAGGTCAAGTACTTTCTAAATGAAGAAGAGCTTTCTTCTTTAGGCAATGTTATTTCTCTTAATAGAATGCTCTCGCTTTTGCGGGAAGAAAAGGTCATTGATGCGAAAGGCGGCTGGGACGAGGTTCCTTTTTGGAAACCGAGTCCGGGGGAAGGTTCGGAGGACGGCTATTCAAGCCGCATCGGTATCCACGAAGTTCTTAAGGTAACGCCAACCATAAGAGCGCTTATTATGAAGGATGCCACGTCTTCCGAGCTTGAGGAACAAGCCAAGTCAGAGGGTATGATGACCATGATCGAAGACGGCGTCTTCAAAGCGGCGCAGGGTATTACTACTATCGAAGAAGTGCTGCGCGTTGTTTCGGAATAATTATGACTCTTTACAAATACAAAGCGAAGGATAAGGAAGGCAAGGAGTACGAGCGGAGCGTTGAGGCCAAAGATCGTGCCGCTCTCTACGGAATAATCCGCGATGAGGGCGGCACTGTTGTTTCTATCCGCGAAGCCAAGAGCATCACGCCCGCTTTTTCCCTCGATAGCATCTTCGGCGGCATCAAGACTCATCAAAAAATCGTCTTCGCCAAAAATCTGGGGCTCATGATAGAGGCCGGCCTGCCCGTAACCAGAGCGCTTGCGGTAATGGGGAAGCAGTCCAAAAGTAAGCCGTTCAAGAGACTTGTCTCCGGCCTCGAAGAGGATGTTAAAAGTGGTAAAACGCTTTCAGAATCATTGGGAAAAAGGCCAAAAGTCTTCTCTGCCCTGTTTGTCTCCATGGTCAAGGCCGGCGAAGAATCGGGCAATGTTTCAAGCTCGCTCGCCATTGTTGCCGGCCAGATGGAGAAGTCGTATTTATTGGCAAAGAAGGTACGTGGCGCCATGATTTACCCGGCGGTGATTGTCTCGGTCATGATTGTGCTTGCCATTCTCCTTCTTATCTTTATGGTGCCGACCTTGACCGTCACCTTCGAAGGTATCGGAGCCGAACTGCCTCTCTCGACCCGCATCATCATATATTTGAGCAACTTTCTGATCGGGCATACACTTCTTGTTTTGTCTATCCTAATGTTAGTGATTATTGTCATGACGCTCTTTTTGCGCAGCTCGTCCGGCAGGAAGTTTGGCGACATCGTCTCTATCCGCATTCCGGTTATAGGCGAAATGGTCAAGGAGTTCGAGTCTGCCCGCGCCACCCGCACCCTCTCCTCGCTTCTTGCCGCCGGCGTCGAGATTGTGGTGGCGCTCGATTCCACCATAGCCGTTCTGCAGAATCATCTTTACAAAAAAGCGCTGGAGCGCGCCCGTGCCGCCATAGAGAAAGGTGAGCCGATGTCGGCGGTGTTTATCGAACATGAGCGCCTCTTCCCGATTTTTGTCGGCGAGATGATTGCGGTGGGAGAGGAGACCGGTAAGATTTCAGAAATGCTTAAGGGCGTTGCCAACTTCTACGAAGACCAAGTAGATCAGAAGACCAAAGACCTCTCGACCATTATTGAGCCGGTTCTCATGATTATTATCGGCGCCGCTGTCGGAGTCTTCGCCATCTCGATGCTCGCACCTACCTATTCGTTAGTAGAGCATATTTAATGGTTAGAATGATGCATTTACAAAGTATGAGAATTCGCGGCTTCTCTGTCATCGAGCTGTTATTTGCTATCGCCATTCTGTCCGTTGCTATCAGTATTGTTGTCATTTCATTTTCAAAACTCAACTCATCGAAAGCGCTCAAGCAAAGCGCCTCTCTAATCACCTCGGTTTTGAACGAAGCGCGCTCTCTGACTCTTTCTTCTGCAAATGGTTCTCAATATGGAGTCCATTTCGAAAGCTCGCAGGTTGTATTGTTTAAAGGCGCAAGTTTCTCGCCGGCAGACCCTCTTAATATCCCAACAGAGATAAATCCTTTAGTCGGTATTGGAGATGTCGAACTCTCCGGCGGCGGTACAAATGTCGTATTCAGGCGTCTTACGGGTGAGACTGCCGAGTCGGGGACAATCGAACTATTTTTGAAATCTTCCCCCGAGACCTTGCTTATCATTACTATTAACGCCGCCGGTCTGGCAGAAATAAGTTTGTAAAAATTTATGAGTAATTTAATGGATAAAAATTCAAGCCCTGGGCTTACTTTGGTGGAAGTGATGATAGCCACTGCCATTATCCTCACCTTTCTCGTGGCGCTTATCGGCACTTACAACACGTTTATGAAAATGGCTTTTGCCAGCACTGATATAGTTAAGGCTGCGTATCTTGCGGAAGAGGGCATCGAAGTGGTGAAATTTCTAAGAAACTCTTCATGGGAGGGGAATATCCTCACACTTTCTCCAGAAGTCGATTACAACCTGACCTTCGAAAATAACTTGTGGCAAGCCACGACTACCAGCATTTTTATAGACGGTATTTTTGAAAGAAAAATAATATTTTCAGAAGTTTATCGGGATCCCTCCGCTCAAATAGTCTCTTCCGGCGGGACGCTTGATCCTGACACTAGAATGGTCACTGCGATTGTTTCCTGGAAGAGAGGCGCGGCCACGACTACGAAATCAATCCCCACTTATATCACCAACCTATCTGAAGATTGAAATGACTAAGGATTTTAGAAAACAAAGGGGGTTTTCTCTGGTAGAGATGCTTATCTACATCTCCATCCTGGCATTTATGTTGGTGGTTATTATGAATATTACAGTTTCTCTCTTTCGTTCAGAACGTACAATCCAGTCGTCCAGAAGTATTGAAAATTCTGCTCTAACTATCCTTGAACGCTTGGTTAGAGAAATACGTCAGGCCGACAGCATTGATGCTCTCTCAAGCGTTTTTGATATCAGTCCCGGCGCACTTGTTCTTAATGGTACCGATGAGTTCGGCAATTCTCGGACGATTGAATTCCGCCTCTCATCAGAAGCGATTGTTTTGAAGGAAAACGGTCTAGATTTAGGAGCTCTTTCCGAGTCAAACGCCAGAGTAACCAGTATGGTCTTCCATCGTTTTTCTGGTCCGGACACTTTCGGCATTCGGGCCGAGATAACTATTGAGAGCGGCACGAGTACTTATTATCGCACAGATGACTTTTACTCTTCAGCTATATTGCGATGACTAATATCAATAAACATCTAGAAGCGGGACAAGCCATGATCGTGGCGACCATCTTCTTTCTGGTTATTTCTTTGGCGCTTATCCTCGGTCTTACTGGCCCGGTCTTAAGACAGCGAGCCATTGCTTCCGACCTAATCTCTTCGCGTCAGAGCTACTTTCTTGCAGAAGCAGGCCTTGAAGATGTTCTCTACCGGCTCAAAACCGGCCAACCAGTCTCATCTACCGAGGTTTTAAACATCGGCGGTGGCATTGCTACAACAATCACTACGGATACATCCGATGGTAAACAAATTGTGGCAACAGCAGACATCAACGAAGCGGTGCGCAAAGTACGAACTAATATAACTATTGGCTCGGGAGCTTCCTTTCACTTCGGAGTGCAAGCTGGAGCAGGCGGGGTTATCATGGAAAATACTTCCTCAATCCTAGGAAACGTATATTCGAATGGGAGAGTGATAGGATCTGGGCCATTAAATAATATTGTCCGCGGCAGCATTGTTTCTGCCGGCGCCAACGGACTTATCGAGAAACTTCATGCCACTAGCTCTGCGTACGCGCACACTATCAAAGAATCTGAAATCGACGGGGATGCTTATTATCAAACCATTTTCAATACCACTGTACTCGGCATTTCCTACCCGGGTAGTCCGGACCAGTCTGTTTCGGTGCTTCCTATTTCTGATGAGCAGATAGAGGAATGGGAACAAGTAGCGCTGGATGGCGGAACAATTTCCTCACCCTGCCCGTATAAAATTACGGGAACGGCAACAATTGGTCCGGTTAAAATCAATTGTGATCTTGAGATAACTGGGAATAACTACACGGTTACTCTCAACGGCAATGTGTGGGTGAAGGGCAACATCATAATCAGAAACTCGCCAACAATTAGAGCCGCTTCCGCTTTCGGCAACAAGGGAGTTGTCGCAATTGCAGACAATCCTTCTAATCCAATTACCAGCGGTGTAATTTTGATTGAAAATTCGGCAGTATTCCAGGGTTCCGGCTCGCCGGGATCTTACGTATTGATGATTTCAGGAAATCGAAGCGCGCAGCAGGGTTGGGGTAGCCTAGCGGCGATGGATGTAAAAAATTCAGTTTCAGGGAATCTCTTAGTATATGCCGGGCATGGTGAGATTAGGCTTCACAACAGCGTTAATCTTAAGGAGGTATCGGCGTATCGGATCCGGCTGAAAAACACCGCCCAGATAGTGTATGACACTGGTATCACTAATCTCCTTTTTGATTCCGGCCCCAGTGGGGGCTATGAAATTTTGAATTGGAGAGAAATAGAGTAGTATACTTTGTATTATGGCGAAACCCATTTTGGTTGCGAACTGGAAGAATCACCCCAGCTCGCCCGAAGAAGCAAAAAAGCTTCTCAAGGAACTTTCTAAGAAGCGCAAACTTTTCAAGAAAACCACTCTTTTTATCGCGCCGCCGTTCACTTATTTCGAATCGGTTTCCGAACGCATCACCGGTTTCGGTCGGTTAGCCGCCCAGAATATCTCCTCTCTGCCGCCAGGAAATTATACCGGGCAAGTTACCCCGGATATTCTAAAAAATTTTGGAGTCCGGCTTTGTATCCTAGGCCACAGCGAACGCCGCGGGTTTGGAGAAACCTCGGAACACATTGCCAAAAAGGTTAAAGCCGCCTTGCGTTCGGGTATTGCGCCTCTGGTCTGTATTGGAGAAAAGGAACGTGATGCCGAGGGTGAACATTTTGAATTCCTGCGCGAACAACTCAAGTCCTCGCTTGCCGGACTCAATGCCAAAGCAGCCGCCAAAACGGCAATCGCGTACGAACCAGTCTGGGCGATAGGTAAGAGCGCTAAAGATGCAATCAATCTTACCGAGCTTTCCCAGACCGTCATATTTATAAAAAAAGTTCTAGCTGACCTTTTCGGCAGAAAGACGGCCGAAGCTATTGCTATTCTCTATGGCGGCTCGGTCGAGCCGGACAATGCCAATGAGTTAATGAGAAATTCCGGTATCAGAGGCTTTCTGGTCGGGCACGCCTCCCTTGATGCAAAAAGTTTTAATGCCATCGCAGAATCACTTTCAAAAACATGAGACCCGTCACTGAAGCGAGGGACTTGAAGGGTAAACGCGTTCTGATGCGGGTGGACTGGAGCGTGCCGACGCAAAACGGCAAGGTCATAAATGATTACCAGATTAGGAAGACCTTTCCAACTATAGAATATCTGCAAAAAGCGGGAGCTAAGATAATTCTTCTAAGCCATGCGGAAAGAGACGACCAGTCGCTTCTTCCTATATTCGAGCACGTTAAGAGCCTCCTTCCTTTGACGTTTATCGAGCCGAGCGACCTAATGCTTCTTGAAAATCTGCGTTTTAATAAAGGCGAGAAAGCTAATTCGAAAAGTTTTGTCAGCGAACTGGCAAGTCGGGGGGACGTGTTTGTCAACGAAGCGTTTCCGGAGTCTCATCGCCGGTACGCCTCTATCGTGGGAGTGCCGAAGATTCTCCCCAGCTTTGCCGGCTTGCGGCTCGCACTTGAGATCAAAGAGCTTTCCAAAGCCTTCTATCCCAAGCATCCGTTTCTCTTTATCCTGGGCGGCGCGAAATTTGATACTAAGCTGCCGCTTTTGAAAAAGTTCGTCAATATCGCGGACGAAATCTTTGTTGGTGGAGCTCTGGCCAATAATTTCTTCAAGGAACAAGGGAAGGATGTGGGTAGTTCACTGGTAAGTGAGGGCGAGTTTAGTCTTCCAGAGCTTTTAAAGACCGGCAAGATTATCTTGCCGGAAGATACTATCGTGGAGCATGGCCGGATTCTTGATGTTGGTCCCAGAACTCTGGAGAATCTGAAATCGAAAATATCGGGCGCGAAGCTCATTCTTTGGAACGGTCCTTTAGGCCACTATGAGATTGGTTATAAAGTATCCACCCTCGCTCTAGCTGGATTAATTGCGGAATTCGGGCATGAATCCATCGTTGGCGGAGGCGATACGCTGGCGGCGATAGACGAGCTCGGTACTCTCGACAAGTTTTCTTTCGTTTCAACCGGCGGCGGCGCCATGCTCGAATTTCTCGCTGCGGGTACATTGCCTGGAATCGAGGCTCTTAAATAACCTCACCCCAACCCCTCTCCTAGACGTAAGGAGAGGGGTGCATATCAATGAAAGTTCATAATTCCAAAAAACTGCTGGAAAGAAGAAAAGAATTACGAAAATTTTCTACTCCAGAAGAAGAAATACTGTGGAATGAACTGAGAAACAACAAGCTTGGATGCAGATTCAGAAGACAGCATAGCATTGGCGGATATATTCTCGATTTTTACTGCTTCAAGGCGAGATTGATTATTGAACTCGATAGTAAATCTCACGATAAACAATACGATGCTATAAGAGATAAATATTTTAAGGAATTGGGTTATCAGACGGCAAGAATAAAGAACCAGGAAATTAAAAATAATTTAGAAAAAGTAATCAAACATATAAAACAAACCCTCTCCTTACGTCTAGGAGAGGGTGCTTCGAGTAAATCGAGAAGCGGGTGAGGTGAATAAAAAAGCCGTCGCAATTTGTGCGACAGCCAGAGTGTGGTCGGGAACTGAGGTTGCAGGCTCTGCATTGGACCTATGCAGTATTACATGTCCACAACCTCCGCTCCAGGAGAGCGCCGCCCACCCATCAGAGAGACTTTCGAGACTCAGCTGGCCCGTGGCCAGGTTCTTGTCTTCTCCCAGTCTTGTCTTAAATCGGGCCCCAAACCGATTCTGGTATTCGAAATCGAGAACCGATTCCTCACCCGCGTTTATCTGGAAGCTGAGTGCTAGACCGGGCTTCCGGTCCGCCCACGGAGTTACTTAATAGGTACCATCAGACATTCCCGTGTCTCTCCTGATCTGTAGAAAGAATATAGAATTTTTAATCATTGTCAATTTACCTTCTCCTTACGCCTAGGAGAAGGTGCTCTGAGCTCGTCGAAGAGCGGGTGAGGTGAATTAAAGATTTTTCTTTATCTTCTCCGCGTTTTCTTCGAAATCATTTTTGCTTGCCACGCCGAAGCTTTGCGAAGGAGGGTTGCCGACTGATAGATGCGGCCAGACCCAGATGTGAGCGTGGGGAATTTCTTCGCCGATGATTCTTGAGAGGATGTAATCGGTATTGAATGCTTTCTGTTGCGCTAAAGCGACTTTCTTTACGACCTCAAAATATTTACCGACGTTCGGCACATCCCAAACCCAGCGGTAGTGCTCTTTCGGGATTACCTGCGTGTGTCCTGGTGTTTGCGGATGTATGTCTAGAAAAGCCAGAAAATTTTCATCCTCATAAACTTTGTATGAAGGAATTTCTCCGGCAACTATCTTACAAAAAATGCAGTTCGTATCATTCGATTTCATTCGTGTAGATTCGTATCAATAATTTCTAAAGCTCATTAATTGGCCAAAACGGTCGAAGAGCTCGATAGTTTCATAGTCCTTGGCCCACATTTCCCACTTTCGGTCGAGGAAAATTCTCCATGTTTTGCCTGAAAAGTTCTGGTCACCGGCATGATAGGCGATGCATCCACGGTAGCTAAAGTGCTCTTTGATGAAGGCGGCACAAGGGCTCGAAAGGCGCTCATTTTTGATGCAAGTGTCGCACGGCTCTCCGTTCCTATCCTTTGCTTCAAATACCGGTGTCCCACAGCTATTGAGGCGTCTTATAAAAGTGCGGCATTGCGTGTCGAGCCCCTCGATACCCGGTTCGAACTCGGGCCGTGGGCAGTTTCGGGAAAGCGATGGAGTAAAAGTGTACTCTGGCAAGACATCAATGTAGCCGGTGCATTTGTTCTCCTTAAAGCTCGTGATGTTATAAGGCGAACGCACTCCAATAGAGCCAGTGGTAACGACGGCTCTCTCGCCGCTTGAGAGGATGATATCTTGCAAAAAAGAATTGCCAGATGGCAAGAGGAACACGCTTGCCTGCGGGATGACGGCTACATCTGCGGAGAACCGCTGGAGCTGACCGCCCAAATAGTAAATTCGCTCGTCTTTGCCATTTTTGAGTTGCCAGCCGGTAATGTTAACCGCCGCTCTCCCGAGATTCTCGATAGTCACGTATTCTTCATACGGCTGATATGAGTAAGAGGCGTTGCCCGTGCTTAAAAGTATTTCAAAGCTACCCGAGCTCGAGATTGTGGCTTCGGGATCATGTCCCTGGTATGAGTCGGAAGGGTCGTTTTTAGGAGAGATAATAATGACCATAATGATTACCAGGAGTATCACTATGCCCTCGAGGTTGCTCTCGCCGCGCTGCCATTTAGTGCTCATGCTAAAATAATAACATGTCTATCGCCGGCACCAGTTTCCCGGAAATTTTCGAATTGCTGCTAAAAGAGCGTGGCCTAGACCATTCGTCTCAAGACCATTTTCTCAATCCTGACTACGCGCGGCTTCATGACCCGCTTCTCTTGCCCGACATAAAGAAAGCTCGCGATCGAGTTATTGAAGCAATCAAGAGTAACGAGCACATAGTTGTTTTCTCCGATTATGACGCAGATGGTATCCCGGGCGCGGTGGTGCTCTCGGACTTTTTCAAACGCATTAAGTACGGAAATATTTCTTTCTATATCCCGCATCGGCACGACGAAGGCTACGGATTAAATACAGAAGCGATTGAAGAGTGTGCTCTACGCGGAGCGAAATTAATCGTTACTATCGATTGCGGTATCTCCGACGCAGAAGAAATTGCTCTCGCTAATGAAAAAGGTATTGATGTCATCATTACTGACCACCATGAACCACCCGAAACTTTGCCGAAAGCCTTTGCTATCGTTAATCCTAAACGGGCAGATAGTCTTTACCCATTTAAGGGGATATGCGGTTCCGCTACCGCTTTCAAGTTGGTGCAAGCAGTTCTCACCAAAGAATCATTCGGTGTTAAAGCGGGTATGGAGAAATGGTCGCTTGATATGGTAGGTATTGCCACGCTTTCGGATTTAGTGCCGCTTATTGATGAAAATAGAATCCTCGCTCGCTTCGGGCTTGAGGTGCTACGCAAGTCGCCGCGTGCTGGCCTAGCTAGTCTTTTTAAGAAACTGAATCTTGACCCACGTACCCTTTCTGAAGATGATGTGGCATTTATGATTACGCCGCGCATCAACGCGGCTTCACGCATGGGCAGGCCGGAAGACGCTTTCAAACTTCTGTCAACCGATAATCAAGTTGAGGCGGAAAAATTAACCGAGCATCTCGAGAGAATCAATAATGAACGCAAAGGAATGGTGGCAAGCATCGTCAAAGCAGCCAAGTCAGAGTTGTCTAAACGGGAAAGTCTGCCGGAAGTGATTGTTATTGGCAATCCGGAGTGGCGTCCCGCCTTGGCGGGATTGGTTGCCAACTCTTTGGTAGAAGAATACTTGCGGCCGGTTTTCGTTTGGGGACGGGATGGAGACAATATGCTCAAGGGTTCATGCCGCTCATATAATGGCTATGACCTTTTCCAACTTATGGAAGGCGCGAAAGAATCTTTCACCGAGTTTGGAGGACATGCCGGTGCGGGCGGTTTCTCCGTCACACTGGAGCAACTGACAACTTTGGAAGAAAAATTATCCAGCGCTCTTGCAAAACTGACCTCACCGACCCCCTCCGCCTTCGGCGCCTCCCCCTTGATAAGGGGGAGGCTGGTGGGGGTGGAGAGGGCACTGCATGTTTCTCTTGCTGATATTGGAGAAAATCTTTGGCAAACGGTTTCTCAATTTGCGCCGTTTGGTACTGGTAACGAAAAACCGATTTTTAAAATCTCGAATGCTCCGATAAAAAATATCCGCCAGTTCGGCAAAGAAAATAATCACTTAGAATTGAGTTTATCGAATGGCATCAAAGCCATCTCCTTCTTCTCCTCTCCTGAATCGTACTTCCTAAATCCTAAATCCACCCAATGCACCCTCCACGCCCACTTAGAGAAATCCTATTTCAGAAACCGCCCGGAACTTCGCCTAAGAATTGTTAATATAGAGCCATAAATAAGAGTAAAATAGGTGTCCTTGACATAAAACCTGTTTGGGTGTATAATATGTAAAGATAGCTGATGAGTGCGGGTTTCCCGCATCAGGACAGCTAGAGAAAGGATAAAGATGATGTCGACGTCGAAAACGTTGAAAGCGTCTGGTCTCACGGCTGATAGCCGCAAGGGTCGACAGGCAACCGATCTCTTCCGCGACGCGTACAATGCCGTCGCTCTCGATGAGGACTGCGGTCAGTACTTCAACGAGAATCCGGCGGTCGCGCCGGCACTCCGCGAACTCATCCGCCAGTTCTCGCAGAAAGGGCCGGTGTTCCCGGTCTTCCTCGAGATCGAGGTCGGTGGCAAGTCCAAGGATGAGCTCGTCGCGGAGATCGAAGCGAACGGCATGTTCGCCTCCGAGTACTCACGGAACATCATGGGGAAGGACGCGTGGAAGCCGGGCAATAAGGAGACCGTCAGGTTCGGCAAGTCCTCGGTCCGCGACCTCGGCTTCACCAAACCGCCGACGACCCGCGAACTCTGGAAGCGGATCGAAGAACTTGGCCACGCACTCTGCGAACCTGGCGATGGGCCCGCTCTCCGTCGGGAATGGAAGGATCAGCCGAAGGGAACCGTCTGCTGGACGGCCATGAAGCAGATCACCGCTTCCTTCGGCTATCCGGACGTGTTCCTACTCCACCGGTTCGATGACGGCAAGACGTGGCTCAACGCCAGCTGAACGAATCCGGATGACCGGTGGAATCTTGAGAACGAGGTCGTGTTTCGTCTCCGCAAGTAGGTTTTGGTTCTTCGGACTTCGGTTAAGGCTTCGGTCCCTTGAATCACTTGAATTACCGGCGTGTGCACTTGTGCACACGCCGTTTTTGTATGAAAATTATTTCGGTACTAGGCGAATATGCGGACGACTCAGGTTTCCTGCTGCCGAATCCAGTATTTTATAATCGAGAGCGTTTCTGACCAAGGTTTGGAGCGGAGTGATTATAAAATAACTAAAAAATAAACAAACTTGGTGCATTTCTCTAAGTGATTACGATCACGGATAAGATTCAGCCTATCGAACATTTGAAGGGCAGTGGCTTTGGCGGATTAATGCACACAACCGATTCCGACGGCAATCCGTACGTGTTCAAACTCAACCGGAACGATGACGGCAAGACGTGGCTCAACACCAACTGAACGAATCCGGATGACAAGTGGAATCTTGAGAACGAGGTCGTGTTTCGTCTCCGCAAATATGTTTATTTCCACGTGAGATGTAGAAATACTATCTCACGTGGTTTTGTTTGAAAGTTTGTCCGTACCATCCACCCAGCATTTTCCCCACAGCATCCATTTTCTCTGATATTTCCGCATAATGCTTTACTTCGAGAAGTTTCAATTCCCATGCGATTTGTAGAAATATCTTCAAGGTATCTGTTAGACTTAGAGCTTGTTTGATATGCGCCATTTTTTCTGAATCTTGCGTAAAACTGGCCAGAGCTACCTCTTCTATTGTCTCCACGAACAAAGAGTCAATCTTTATACCTATTGAGAATCGCGAATTCTTCGGGAATTTATAAAACTTGAGATGCCAGATAATATACAACTCCTTGAGATAAACAAAGACTGGCAAAATCCGTTGGGGGGGGCTTTAAAAGGTGTATTCATACATACGATGATATCATCTCGCTCGAAAATCTTCTCGAAGCTTGGCAGGAATTCCTGAATGGCAAGAGAAAGAGAAGAGATGTCCAGCTTTTCCAGAGAAACTTGATGGATAACATTATTTCTCTACACGAAGATTTGAAAAATAAGACATATAAGCACTCCGCTTACCACACTTTCAACATCTCCGATCCCAAGCCTAGGAATATCCACAAAGCTTCCGTCCGGGACAGGCTTTTGCACCATGCTATCTATAGAATTCTTTATCCCTACTTCGATAAGAAGTTTATTTTCGATTCCTACTCTTGCCGACTAAACAAAGGTACGCATAAAGCCATGGAGAAATTTAAGTCTTTCTCCCGCAAAGTCTCCAAGAACAACACCAAGCAATGCTGGATACTTAAGTGTGATATCAAGAAATTCTTCGCCACTATCGACCACAATTCACTACGATATATCGTTACAAAATACATTCCAGATGAAGATGTTAATTGGCTTATAACCCAGATAATAGAAAGTTTCCATTCTGTGCCTGGCAAAGGCTTGCCTCTTGGCAACCTCACTTCCCAGCTTTTAGTCAATATCTACATGAATGAATTTGACCAGTTCGCGAAACATAATCTCAAAATAAAGTATTACATACGTTACGCTGATGATTTCGTCTTTTTTACCAGCGACCGCCAGTATTTAACACTTTTACTCACTGCTCTTGAAAAGTTTCTAGCAAACAAGCTCAAACTTTCTTTTCATCCAGACAAGGTCTTTATAAAAACTTTATCCTCCGGAGTGGATTTTCTGGGTTGGGTGTATTTCCCTGGCCATAGAGTGTTGAGAACATCGACAAAAAGAAGAATGTTTAAAAGATTGAGTGAAAAATTTTCTTCCGAATCGCTGGTTTCGTATTTAGGAATGTTGAAACACGGGAATACTTACAAAATAAGGAAATCTGTAGATGATATAATTTACAAATGGTAACCATCTACACAGACGGGGCGGCGAGGGGGAATCCCGGACCGGGAGGATGGGCAGGGATTATCGCGAGCGAAGAGAGAGTGATGGAGATAGGCGGGGATGAAGTTCACACGACCAACAATCGCATGGAATTGACAGCTGTGATACGCTCGCTTGAATTTGCAATTAACAATTTTCAATTTTCAGAAATACAAGTCAATACAGATTCTGAATATGTCATGAAGGGTATCACGCTTTGGGTCAAGAATTGGCAGAAAAAAGGCTGGAAAACTGCGGGGAAAAAGCAGGTTTTAAATAAAGATTTATGGCAAATGCTTCTTCTGGTTACCGAAGGTCAGCAGATTGAATGGAAATATGTAGCAGGACACAATGGAGACAAAGCTAACGAACGCTCTGACGAGATTGCCACCAGCTTCGCCGACGGACTAACTATCGATTTATATAATGGGCCGCGCAATTCTTATCGCTATCTTTAGTTTCGCCTCCGGTATCGCTCTTTCGTCGTTTATTTTTCTTCCGCCGCTTATTTCTGTTTTGATTTTAATTGTCGGGGCCGTCATTCTTATACCAGAGAGAAATAAAGAAGTTATTTTACTGTCCGTTATCTTAATTTCTTTCAGCCTAGGTGCTCTGCGCTACTCTATTAAAGATTTCCACGAGCCACTCAAGCCGGCGTCTACGGGTATCGTAGTAAGTGAACCTGAAGACAAAGATAATTTCAGAAGATTTGTGTATTTATCCGATAATAATGAAAAGATTTTAGTTTCCGCGCCGCTTTATAGCCCGGTACAGTATGGAGATAGAGTGGAAGTGGATGGCAAACTGGAAAAGCCGGGAATTATTGAAGAGGAAAATGGCGCTCGGCCGTTTGATTACAGCAAATATCTGGCTAAAGACGACATTTATTACACCCTGAGTTTCGCGAAAGTAGAAATCTTATCAAGCGGGCACGGCAATTCTCTAAAATCAGCCCTTTTTAAACTCAAAAGAAGCTTTGTGGCAAAAGCCAAAGAAATTTTGGCCGAACCATACGCCAGTTTACTCATGGGGCTGATTGTTTCCGGCAGGGAAGCGTTGCCGAAAGATATTCTTGAAGAATTCCGCCGCGCCGGCGTGATCCATATCGTGGTGCTTTCCGGATTTAACATCACCTTGATAGCGGATTTTCTAAGAAGAGTTTCCAAAAGCAACAAAATTCCGCTTATAGGCATAATTCTTTTCGTCATTATGACGGGAGCGGAGGCAAGCATCGTGCGGGCGGCCATCATGGCAGGAGTTGCGACCAGCGCCAAGCTTTTCGGCAGGAAGTATTCCGCCCCGCGGGCTCTTATCTTTGCGGCATGCCTCATGATTATCCACAATCCCAAGATCCTTATTTTCGATCCCTCCTTCCAACTCTCTTTCCTCGCCACTCTTGGCCTTATCTACTTCATGCCGCCGATTGAGAAAAGATTAACTCGGGTAACCCAACGCCTCAAGATCAGAGAAATTCTCTCGCAAACGCTTGCCACACAGCTTATGGTGCTCCCGCTCCTTATTTATATGAGCGGAGATGTCTCCCTGGTCTCTATTCCCGCCAATATGCTCATCCTCCTCATCGTCCCGTACACAATGCTTGTGGGGTTTCTTGCTACGCTTGTTGCGTTTGTCAGCACCATCATCGCTTGGCCTCTGGCATACGTCTCGCACATATTACTTTCTTGGATTCTGCTTGTTTCCCATACACTCGGTAATCTTTTCTTCGCGACAATAAAAACTCCACTCGTTTCTATCTGGATAGTAATTTCGGTCTATTTAATTTTTGTGGCAGTTATAAAATTCTCTTCTACATTTCCCCAATTTAAATTCACAAAGAAATCTTCAACATAATCTTTTTTGCCGCTAGGCTGATAATCAGCGACATAAGAATGCTCCCACATATCGAGCGCCAGAATCAGAGTACAGCCGGAGAGTTGGCCTAAGTGTTGCTCATCTACCCAACTGTGTATGAGTTGTTTTGAAGCTCTATCGTAATACAGCATGGCCCAACCTATTCCGCGGGTGAGAGCTATCTTCTTAAACCTCTCTAGGTCAAACCCAGCTTGGATGAGAGGACCGCCTGGAGTGAGCGGAGTCGAACCCCCTTCGAAATGCGAGAAGTAAACCTCATGATTTCTCATGCCGTTAAATTCAAATGGAAAGCGGCGATTATATTCCTTCTCGCTCAATAGTTCATTAACGTTTTTGACATAGCCGGCATAGAGCTTCAAGTGCTCTTCTATATTTTTCTCGCTTATTCCTTTAAGCTTAGGGATATTAAACTTTTTTTCTTCAAATGTTTTCATATAAAAATTATACCTTAAGATATTGGCAGGAGTACATTTTAATCGGCCTTCTTGCCGCCAATATCTTCATCTGGCTCATTTTATACCAAAATAAGACGGGTTTGCTCAAGGTCTACTTTCTCGATGTTGGACAGGGAGAAGCGATCTTTATCGAGACTCCGAACAAGCGACAGATGCTCATAGATGGCGGCAAGAATCGCAAGGTAATTTCAGAACTGGGTAAAATAATGTCTTTTGGCGATAAAGCTATCGATGTTATCATCGCCACGCATCCGGACGCAGACCATATCGGCGGTTTGCCGGAAGTGGTGAGTCGCTATGATGTCGGGCTAATCTTCCAATCAGGCGTTGAATCCGACAATACTCTGGATAATGAATTGGAAAAGAGGGTGAAAGAGAAAAATATTCCGGAGGTTCTCGCCAGAAGGGGAATGATAGTTAATTTCGGCGACGGAGCAAAACTTACCGTTCTTTTCCCTGACCGCGACGTTTCAAACTGGGATACTAATGAAGCTTCAATAGTGGCTAAGCTCGAATATGGCAACAGTTCTTTTCTTCTGACCGGCGACTCGACCATAAAAGCGGAAAACATTTTGCTTAATTTAAATTCAGAACTTCTGGATTCAGATGTTTTGAAAACAGGCCACCACGGCTCGCGCACTTCTACTTCGCTTACTTATGCCGGAGCAGTATCTCCGGAGTATGCCGTCATCTCCGCTGGCCGCGACAACACTTACGGCCACCCACACAAGGAAGTTTTAAATATCCTAGAACGAGTGAGCGCGAAAATCCTCAGCACCGCCGAAATTGGCACCATAAAATTCGAAACAGATGGAGAAATATTGCGTCTTAAGTGAGTCTTAAATAACCCCGGCTTTCTTGAGAACACTGTGAGCGCCGCGTTTGGAGATAGTCTTCCAAGCGCGGGTAGAAAGGGTGAGGGTCAGAGTTTTTTTGAGCTCTGGAACGTAAATGCGCTTTTTCTGGAGATTGGGATACTTCCTGATAAATCCAGTGGGGTTAAATTGGGTAGCGCGAGTCCTGTTGGAGTAGCCCCCGCCGATCTTGGAACCCTTATTTAGTACCGGACATACTTTGGCCATTGCTGCGTTATACTATCAGAGTGGAATTCCTATTTCAAATCGCCATTCTCATCATGTCGGTGGTCATTCATGAGGTCTCGCACGGCTATGCGGCAAGTTACTTGGGCGATGAGACGGCGCGCTATCAAGGGAGACTCACTCTTAATCCTCTTAAACATCTCGATCCTGTCGGCTCCTTCCTAATTCCGTTCCTTTCTTATAGTTTCGGTGGCTTTATCATCGGTTGGGCTAAACCTGTGCCTTATAATCCGTACAATCTGCGCCCCGGTAGGTTCTCGGAAGCGATTGTCGCTGGCGCCGGACCGTTTTCAAACATTGTCGTGGCGCTCATCTTCGGACTCTTTCTACGTACTGGTCCGACGAATCTTGCGCTCATTGAAGTTACCAGTGCTTTAGTCTTTATTAACATCCTCCTTGCTCTCTTTAACCTTATACCTGTCCCTCCTCTCGACGGCTCTAAAATACTCTTCGCCCTCTTTCCGGAGAGATTTGTCGAATTAAGAGGACTTTTCGAACGATATGGGCTCATTCTTCTCCTTTTTTTCATCTTTTTCCTCTGGCAGTTCCTCTTTCCTTTAGTAGTGTTATTTTTCCGTCTTATTACGGGGGTTTCATTATAGTTATTGACAAAAATTAAGTTTAAATGTACAGTAATAAAAGAGGTAAAATATGATCAAATGGTTTGACGAGAACTGTGACTGGCTGCTACTTGTGGCAGTTGCTGTCGGTCTTCTCTGTCTTGCAGTAATGGCGCTCGCCTACGCGCCACTACAGCCCCATTGGAATCGATAACTTTTGGGCCGCTCGCGTAGCGAGCGGCCCATTTGCATTTACGCTTTTATTTTAGTAGAGTATTTCTCTCCCCTTGGGAGTATTTTTGTAAATGTCAACTATTAATCAGCTAGTCAAAAGGAAAAGAAAGAAGCTCTCCCGCAAAACCAAGGCGGTCGCTTTGACACGTGGCTTCAACACTCTCAAAAACCGCCCCGTCTTTTTCAATGCGCCATTCAAAAGAGGTGTGGCTACCAAAGTGACTACCAAGACTCCCAAGAAACCTAACTCCGCTATTAGAAAGATTGCTCGTGTGCGTTTGACTAACGGCATGGAAGTAACGGCTTATATCCCGGGGATTGGCCATAATTTGCAGGAACACTCGGTAGTACTCTTGCGTGGCGGTCGCGTGAAGGACGTCGGGCTCCGTTATACTATTGTGCGCGGCGTGCTTGATGCCACCGGTGTCGAGAATAGAAAGCAGGCGAGGAGCCAGTATGGAGCGAAGAAGCCGAAGAGGAAGTAGATTTAAGATTCAGGATTTAAGATTTAAGAATAATGCGAAGAAAACTTAAGACAAAACCAAAACTAACTCCCGACTACGCCTATGACTCTGAAAGGGTGTCAAAGTTTATTAATTATGTCATGCAGGAAGGCAAGAAGGCGATTGCGCGGAAAATTATTTACACCTCTTTTGACGTCATCAAGGAGAAAACCAAAAATCAGAATCCTCTAGAAATATTTGAAACAGCACTTAAAAATACCGGTCCTACAATGGAAGTGCGCTCTCGCCGCGTCGGGGGTGCTAACTATCAAATCCCTCGCGAAGTAAGACCGGAGAGACGCCAGTTTCTCTCCATGAAATGGATTATCGACGCCGCCCGCGCCAAAAAGGGCAAGCCGATGGCAGAAAAACTGGCGGAAGAAATCATCGCAGCTGCCAATAACGAAGGTGACGCAGTTAGAAAGCGTGAAAATACTCATAAGATGGCGGAAGCCAACAAAGCATTTGCGCATTTTGCTTGGTAGTTCGACTGTGCTCACTATAAATAATTTATGCAACGGGATTATCCATTAGAACGAGTTCGAAACTTCGGCATCATTGCCCATATCGACGCGGGGAAGACCACTACTTCCGAACGCGTACTTTTCTATACCGGTTCTCAGCACAAAATCGGTGAGGTGCACGAGGGGGATACTACTACCGACTGGATGGAACAGGAGCGTGAACGAGGCATTACTATCACGGCTGCCGCTATCACTTGCTTCTGGCAAAAAACTGACGGAGACCAAAAATATCGTTTCAATATCATCGATACTCCAGGCCACATTGACTTTACCGTCGAGGTAAAACGCTCTCTGCGTGTGCTCGACGGAGCAGTGGTAGTTTTCGACGGCGTGGCGGGCGTTGAGCCGCAGTCTGAGACTAATTGGCGCTATGCAGAAGAGGCCAAAGTGCCGCGCATTTGCTTCATCAACAAGCTTGACCGAACAGGTGCTTCCTTTGAGCGCTCATACAAATCCATTCTCAATCGTCTCTCCAAAAAAGCCGTGCGCATGCAAATCCCAATCGGCGAAGAAGAAAAGCATGAGGGTATCATAGATCTTCTAAAAATGAAGGCTTACTACTTCGAGGGTGATACTGGCAATAAAGTAGTTGAAAAAGACCTGTCTGCGCAGGCAGGAATTCCCGAAAATCTCAAAGCGGATGCAGAAAAATATCGCACTGAACTTATTGAGAGAATTATAGAGAATGATGAAGCGCTCATGCACCAATACTTGGGAGGCAAGGAGATTGATATCGAAAGTCTGAAGAAAGTTCTCCGCGAAGCAGTGATAGAAAATAAAGTTTTCCCAGTCTTTACCGGCTCGGCTTTGAAGAATAAGGGTGTCCAGCTTGTGCTCGATGCCGTTGTCGACTACCTACCGTCTCCTCTCGATATCCCGCCGGTCAAGGGCGTAGATCCCAATACAGGCGAAGAGATAGAAAGGCACGCTTCCGATGATGAACCATTCTCCGCACTTGCCTTCAAACTACAAGCGGATCCCTTTGTCGGCCAACTGACATTTTTCCGCGTTTATTCCGGCACCATTGAGTCCGGCACTTACTTATACAACTCTACAACCAAAACCAAAGAGCGATTGGGTCGCATCGTACGCTTGCAGGCCAACCAGCGTGAAGAAGTGAAAAAAGTTTTTGCCGGCGAAATTGCCGCGGCAGTAGGCCTTAAGGAAGCTAAGACCTCTCATACATTTTGCGATGAGGATAATCCGATTATTCTCGGAGAGATAACTTTCCCCGAACCGGTTATCTCGCTCCGTATTGAGCCGAAGACCAAAGCCGATCAGGAAAAAATGGGCATGGCTTTGAAGCGCCTCTCCGACGAAGACCCGACTTTCAAAATTAAATCAGACCAAGAGACCGGCGAGACGGTCATCATGGGCATGGGAGAACTCCACTTGGAAATTATCGTCGACCGCATGAAGCGCGAGTTCGGAGTGGGGGCCAATGTCGGCAAACCGCAAGTGGCTTACAAAGAAACCATTCAAGGTGAAGCGGAGGTGGAAAATAAATACATCAAGCAGACCGGAGGCAAGGGCCAGTATGGTCACGTCAAAATCAAAATTAAGCCCTTGCCTCATTATGACCCGGAAGAGAAAATACCGAAGAATGCGCATCGAGAGCCGGGATTTGAATTTGTTAATGCCATTAAGGGAGGTGTCATACCTCAAGAGTTTATTCCGGCAGTTGAGAAGGGTGTAAGAGAAGCGATGGACAGGGGAATCTTGGCAAGCTATAAAATGACCGACATTTCCTGCGAGCTTAATTACGGTTCATACCACGATGTCGACTCTTCCGAGATTGCTTACAAGATTGCCGCCTCGCAAGCGTTCCAAGAAGCGGCCAGACGCGCCAAGCCGGTGCTTCTCGAACCAATCATGAAGATAGAAGTGGTTGTACCGGAGAAATTTATGGGCGATATTACCGGGAATTTGAGCGGCAAACGCGGGCAGATCGAGGCGATGGAAGACAGAGGCGAGCTCAAAGTGGTCCGGGCCAAAGTGCCTCTCTCCGAAATGTTTGGTTATGTTACTTCACTGCGTTCCATGACCGAAGGCCGCGGCTCCTCAACTATGGAGTTCGACCACTACGCTGTCGTTCCGACTAATGTGGCACAAACCATAATCGAGGCACGTACAGGAAGTAAATAAAACTTTCGCAAGAACGGTTCTTGCGAAATGTAACAAGCTGAAGTTTTAATAAAATGACTTCAAATAAGGGTTTTATCTCAAAATCCTTGACTTTTATATGAAATAGGTGTATAGTAGTAAAAGGAGGGCCGGAGTTCCTAACGGAACCCGGCCCTTTACATTTCCCAGACCTTTGTATAATATGGCGCTTACGCGTTATACCGTTTAATGCTCTTTGAGGATTGTCTCAATAGGACGTTTTTATGGTTTAGCGCGCTCTTGAACCGGAGAAAGCAAAGGTTCTCGCGCGCTTTCTTTGTTTCAGGAAAATTTATTACCTTATCACCTTATTAACCTTACTAAACTAAACATATGGCAGCAGAATTTGATCGTTCCAAGCCGCACATCAACGTCGGTACCATTGGACACGTTGATCACGGCAAGACTACTCTCACCGCCGCAATTTTGAATGTGCTTAACCGCGCAGGCAAAAAAGTGAAGCTAGAGAATGTTGGTCAGATTGACAATACTCCGGAAGAGAAAGCCCGAGGTATTACCATTTCTCTCCATCACTCCGAATACGAAACCGATGCGCGCCACTACGCGCACGTTGATGCTCCGGGACACGCTGACTACATCAAAAATATGATCACTGGCGCCGCCCAGATGGACGGCGCAATCCTCGTGGTCGCCGCCACTGACGGCGTGATGCCTCAAACCAGAGAGCATATCCTATTGGCAAAGCAGGTCGGGGTGCCGAAGATCGTCGTCTTTCTCAACAAATGCGATCAGGTCAGTGACAAAGAACTCATCGCTCTCGTGGAGGAAGAGGTTCGCGACCTTCTCAAGAAATACGAATACGATGGCGCCAACGCTCCGGTTATCCAGGGCTCGGCCCTTAAAGCCCTTGAGGCCTCTGGTATAGACGATGAATGGTCCAAAAAGATTCTTGAGCTTACCGACGCTCTCGACACTTACTTTCCGATTCCGGTCCGCGACCTTGACAAGCCGTTCCTCATGCCTATCGAGGATATCTTCTCTATCGAAGGCCGCGGCACAGTGGTTACCGGCAGGATTGAACGAGGCAAAGTTAAAGTTGGCGAAGAAGTCGAGATCATCGGCATCAAAGATACGATGAAGACGACTATTACCGGCATCGAAATGTTCAATAAGTCGCTTCAGGAGGGCGTGGCCGGAGACAATGCCGGCATACTTCTGCGCGGCACCAAGAAAGAAGACCTCCACCGCGGCCAGGTATTGGCCAAGCCGGGCTCAATCACTCCTCACACCGAGTTTAGCGCCGAGGTTTATGTTCTGAAGAAAGAAGAAGGCGGCCGCCACACCCCGTTCTTTACTGGCTACAAACCGCAATTCTACATTGGTACCACCGACGTCACGGGCGAAGTGGCTCTAGCTGAAGGCGTTGAGATGGTCATGCCCGGCGACACGGCAACCTTTAAGGTGAAGTTGGTCGCTCCGGTCGCTCTCGAAGAGCAGCGACGCTTCGCCATTCGCGAAGGCGGCAAAACCGTCGGCGCAGGAGTGGTAACCAAAATAGTCGCCTAATCAACAATGGCGAAAGTTCCGTCAAAACTTAACCCGACTGCCTCGAAGGCAGGCCGGGCAGGAAAGACCTTGAAAAAGGCCAAGACTGAAGAAGTAATCTCCCGACTGCGCATCAGAGTTCGTGCCTACGAATCCAAGATTCTCGACCTTTCGGTCAAACAGATTATGGATACTGCTCTCCGCTACGATGCAAAGGTAGTGGGCCCTGTCCCGCTGCCTGTGGAGAAAAAAATTTACACGGTAAATCGCGCGGCGTTCGTGTATAAGAATGCGCGAGAACAATTCGAAATGCGAATCCACAAACGGCTTATCGATATCGTGAATCCTTCTCAGAAGGTAATAGAGGCGCTGACTAACTTGTCATTGCCTTCGGGTGTTAATATCGACGTCAAAATGGTATAGTTCGACCCATTCGCCGTAGATGAAAGCCAAGAAAATAAACATGACCCAAATCTTTTCTGATTCCGGCGTAGTCGAGCCGGTGACTTTGGTGGTACTTGAGACCCCCACCAATCTCCCCCTTGCCAAGGGGGAGGTGCCGCAGGCGGAGGGGGTCTTGAAAGAAGGCGATATTGTTTCCGTTTCCGGTATCTCGAAGGGCAAAGGTTTCCAAGGCGTGGTGAAGCGGCATGGCTTCAAAGGTGGCCCGCGCTCGCACGGGCAGAAACACTCCGAGCGCGAGCCGGGCTCGATTGGGGGCGGCGGACGCGCCGGCGGCAAGGTGGCCAAGGGTATGCGCATGGCCGGCCGCATGGGCGGGGAAAGAGTAACAGTCAAAAATCTTCGCGTAGTGAAGATTCTTCCGGAGACAAAAGAAATCTTCATTAGCGGTGCAATTCCCGGACGTAGAGGAACGTTTCTCGAAATTAAGAGCAAGTAGTTCGATAAACTCACTATAAGTAATATGGAAACGGCGCTCTACAATCTGGAAGGTAAGAAAGCGGGCACAGTCAATTTGCCGGAAAATATTTTCGGCGTTAAGTGGAATGCCGACTTGGTCAAGCAAGTCGCTGACTCGCTGCTTTCATCCAAAAGAAAGAATATCGCGCACACCAAGACTAGAGGGAAGGTACGAGGCGGCGGCAGAAAACCCTGGAAGCAGAAAGGAACAGGTCGAGCCCGTCATGGTTCGATACGCTCACCACTTTGGCGGCATGGCGGTGTCGCTCACGGCCCGCGCACTGATAAAAATTATGAGCGCAAGGTTGGAAAGACTATGCGTATCAAGGCCCTCCACACCATTCTTTCGAGAAAATTGCACGATGGAGAAGTGCTTTTTGTAGACGCTCTTACAATGCCTCAAGCTAAAACTAAACAAGCTATTAAAACATTGAATGCTTTCTCTGATTTCAAAATTATGTCGAAAAAGAAAAATGCAGCAGCCATTGCGTTGGGCTCTAAGAATAAGGAAACTGAACGCGCCTTCAGGAATCTAAGCAATGTTGAAGTACTGGAAGCGAGGAACCTTAACCCCCTTACACTTCTCCAGTACAAATATATAATTCTTGAGAATCCGGAAATTTCTCTTAAGGCATTACCGAAAATAAAAAATGCTAAATCTTAATTTAAAGGCGAAAAATGTTCTACTGCGTCCTCGCATAACCGAGAAGGCAGCTTTAAGCGCCGACAAAAACAATACTTATGTCTTCGAAGTCGCTTCGAAGGCTACTAAGTCCTCTATCGCCGCTTCGGTACGTGCGGCTTACAAGGTAATACCGGTTAAGGTGCGCGTGGCTAACATTCCTGATAAAGCAGTTTTCATCCGTGGCAAAAAAGGAGTAAAAAGGGGCGGCAAGAAAGCATACGTATATCTCAAGAAAGGAGACAAAATAGAACTCTTGTAATGAAACACTACAAGCCGACAACTAAATCGCGCCGCCAGATGTCTGGAATCAACTTTCGCGAGTTTCTCACTGCCGATAAACCAGAGAAATCCCTGACTCACGGCTCCCGCCGCGCACGGGGCAGAAACATTTCCGGTATCATCACCACTCGCCACAAGGGCGGCGGGCACAAGCGCTTGTACCGCGACGTGGATTTCTCTTACAACAAGTACGACGTGCCTTTCACTATAAAAACTATTGAATATGATCCGAACCGTTCCGGCTTTATCGGTCTTGCTCAATACGCTGATGGCGAGAAGCGTTATGTTCTTCTCCACAATAATGCTCGTGTAGGCGATGTTTATGTAGTTTCCGAAAGGGCGCCTCAAATTCCAGGCAATCGCCTGCCTCTGGGCAATATGGTCGTTGGGACTTTCGTATATAACGTTGAACTCAAGAGCAGAGGAGGCGCAAAGGTTGCGCGCTCTGGGGGTGATTATGCCGAGATTTTGGCAAAAGATGGCGGCTACGTAGATATAAGATTACCTTCAAGCGAAATACGCAAAGCACCGGCCAATGCATGGGCTTCGATTGGAGAAGTATCCAATAATGAAAACCGTTTGATAAATATCGGTAAGGCTGGACGCTCTCGCTGGCTGGGCATTCGTCCCACTGTGCGCGGTTCCGCTATGAATCCGGCGGACCATCCGCGCGGCGGCGGAGAAGGCCGTTCCGGCCGTGGCCGCCGCCGCGACGTCAACGTCTACGGCACTCCAGTCGGCAAAGGCCAGAAATCCCGCCGCGCCAAAAAGTATTCAAATAAGTTTATTATTTCTCGCAGAAAGGTTGGGAAGAAGTAAATCATATTAAAAAAAGGGGGTGCTCACGTTGAGCACCCCACCGATGAGTCGACGAACGACTTTGCGATTTAGCTCTTCATCGCCATTTGGCTCTTCGCAGTCTTCTTTGCCATTCTCCTCCTCAGATTATCCTGACTCATCCCCAACAATCGCTCGATTGTCTCCAAGAATGAGCCACCTTCATACCGGCATTAATGATATACCTGGTAAATTTTATTTAAAGTGCAACTGGGGATAATTTGCCTTACTCTTTTATTTCCTGTAAGGTAGTGCCATAAGGTCAAAGACAGCCGGAGGGTATACCCTTAATTGCCGGCCGAGATCATCTCTACGGCCTTATGGGTCGATTTTATTTGTCTAAAAATAGTTAAAAACAATGGCAATTACTAAAGCTAAAAAAGGAGAAATAATTGATAAGTTGAAAAGCGCGTTCAAAAGCGCGGCTTCAGTTGTCTTCGTTAATTTTCGCGGTTTGACCGTAGGAAATACTACAGAAATGCGACGCAATCTTAAGAAAGAGGGCGTTTCTTACACCGTAGCGAAGAAGACTCTGACAGCTCGCGCTCTAGATGAACAAAAGTTCGAGGGAGAGAAGCTAGAACTTCCAGGAGAGCTTGCTCTCGCCTGGGGTGAAGATTTAGTCGCTCCGGCCCGCGAAGTCTACACCTTCGTCAAGAAATTTCCCGATAACTTGAAAATTCTCGGTGGTATCTTTGAAGGCCGCTATATGAGCGCCGACGAGATTACCGAAATAGCCAAGATTCCGACGCTTCTGGTCCTGCGCGGTAAGTTTGTCAACATCATTAACTCGCCTTTGCAGAGAGTTGCTATCGCCTTAAACGAAATAGCAAAGGCTCGCAATTAACCTAATTATTCTAATTAACCTAATTAACCTAAAAATTAGGAATCGGGATTTAGTTAGAAATTAGAACAATTAGAAATTAGAAATTAGAAATTAACAAAATGGAAAATACAGAAGAAAAGAAAGAAATGGCAGTTCCAGCTAAATTCGCGAAAATTGTCAAAGAAATAGAGGATATGTCAGTCTTGGAACTCAATGAACTTGTTAAAGCCTTCGAAGAGAAGTTCGGCGTCAGTGCAACGGCTGTTGCTGGGCCCGCCTCCGCACAAGGCTCTGGCGAGGTGATAGAAGAGAAATTGACAGCCAGTGTTGAACTCACTGACAGTGGTGCCAATAAGATCGCCATCATCAAGGTTGTTAAAGAAGTTCTGGGCCTTGGTCTCAAGGAAGCCAAGGATCTTGTCGACGCCGCTCCGTCGATGTTGAAGCAAGACATGAAGAAGGAAGAAGCCGAAGCGCTGAAGAAACAGGTGGAAGTAGCGGGTGGAAAAGTGACGCTCAAGTAGTAATATAGGGGCATGCAAAAGTCGGTGGCCCATATCTTCGGCGGGGAAGGGAAGGTCAAGATCATGCGTCTTTTCATCTTTAATCCTAACCTCGCCTTCACCTCCTCGGAGGTTGCCCAGAGGGCTAAAACGCGTCCACCCGTCGCTCGACGCGAACTCGCCGACCTTATCAGGGCCGGCCTCGTCAGAAAGCGCGGTAAAACCTTTACTCTAAACAAGAATTACCGCTACCTGCCGGCCATCGGCAACTTTCTCATCGACGCCGCTCCTCTTTCCGAGAAGGAGATTGTCAAAAGGCTCTCCGCTAGCGGCAATATCAAGCTCGTTCTTATTTCAGGAGTTTTTCTCCACGACCCTGACTCGCGGGTGGATCTTCTGGTCGTGGGAGACAACATCAGGCAGGGTAAACTTCTCTCCATCATGTCTTCCATTGAAGCGGAATTAGGGTCGGAATTGCGCTATGCCGTCTTTGAAACAAGCGATTTCAACTATCGTCTGGGTATCTACGACAAGCTTATTAGAGATATTTTAGAGTCCCGACACGAGAAAATTCTCAATAAATTAAGCCTTCAACCGGCGCCGGCCGTAGCGCCTGGATATCCACAGGCTTGAAAATTGCTTTATTTTTGGGTGTATAATTATTTCATACCCCTTTTAGAGTGGTAAATTAATAGTAAGTGCATTTGCACAGATATTCAGTCAAGAACTTATGTTATTAAACACATGGGGAGAAGTATTGACCGTTTCTTTCCAAAATCTTTGGATTGGAGTGGTTAATTTTGTCCCGAACCTTGTGATTGCTCTCGTCATTCTCGTCCTTGGATGGCTCATCGGAGCCCTTCTCGGCCGCGCGGTCTGGCAAGTACTCAAGTCTCTTAGGATCGACGACGCTTTGCGCCGCGCCGGCTTCGAATCATTCTTGCGCCGCGGAGGCGTCAATCTTGATTCGGGCGCTTTCGTCGGAGCTCTGGTCAGGTGGTTTGTAATCGTCGTCTTCTTAGTCGCGGCTTTCGACGTTTTGGGCCTTACCCAGGTCAACCTCTTCCTTCAGGATGTAGTCCTTGGCTACTTGCCTCGAGTAATAGCGGCTGCTCTCGTCCTTCTTGTAGGAGGCGTAGTGGGTGATGTGGCCGGTCGCGTGGTTGTCACTGCGGCTAAAACGGCGGGCGTGGAATCGGCGCATTTCGCCGGCGCTATCGCCAAGTGGGCCGTCTGGGTATTTGCCATTCTCGTTGCCCTCTCGCAACTAGGTATCGCTACTGCCTTCAGTCAAACCCTCTTTACTGGTGTGGTCATCGCCATTTCTTTGGCACTTGGTCTCTCCTTCGGCCTAGGCGGCCAGGAAGCGGCAGCTCGCTTCATCGAGAAGCTTCGCGGCGAAATGAGCGGCAGACACAACAGCTAGAACATTGGTATTATTTTAGCTAGATAATACCTTTGTGTTTTTAACCCCGCCCTGCTTTTGCAGGGCGGGGTTGCTTTTTCCCCTTTATTTCTATACTATAACTCGGAATCCCGCCAAGGCGGGATTATTTAACTCAAGTGACTCGCTCATCTATAAAAGGTCCATACGTCGACCCTCGAGTACTCAAAAAAATCGAGGGTAAGAATCCCGCTGCAACGGGGGTGATTAAGACGTGGTCGAGGGCCTGTCAGATCGCTCCGGAAATGGTCGGCTTTACCTTCGGGGTCCATAACGGTCGCCAGCATATAGAAGTATTCGTCACCGAGGACATGGTCGGACACCGCCTCGGTGAATTTGCGCTGACGCGCAAATTCGTTCGCCACGGCGGTAAAATGCAAAAGGAGCTTGAAATGAAGCAGAAGGAGACCGAGATTGCCGCAGCCAAAGCCGCTAAGGGCGCGGCGGAATCCAAGAAGTAAGAAGTAGGGAGTAAGAAGTAACAACATGCCAGAAATCAAAGCAGAATTGAAAAATTACCGGCAATCCCCGAGGAAGGTCAGGGTGGTGGCTGACACCGTGCGAGGTAAAAGAGTCGAGGAAGCTTTGATTCTTCTCGATTTTATACCTAAACGTTCCTCACTTCCGCTAAAAAAACTTATTGCTTCAGCTTATGCTAACGGCGGGAAAAATGACAATCTCTTTATAAAAGAAATTCAGGTCAATGCCGGCCCCACTCTCTACCGTCGCCAGCCGCGCTCTCGTGGTATGGCTAACCCCATTCGTAAAAGAACAAGCCGTGTCAGTGTAATTCTTGCCGAAGGAAAGTAACATGACTCATACCGTTCATCCATATTCGCATCGTTTGGGTATCTTGTACGACTGGAAATCGCGCTGGTTTTCGCCGAAAGGCAAATACAAAGAAGCGCTCCGCAGCGATGTGCTTATTCGTCAGTTTCTTGAGAAAAAACTCAAGAGTTTTTTCTTGGCTGATATCGAGATAGAGAGAAGCGCTAAAGCGCTGCGCATCATCGTTTCAAGCTCCCGTCCGGGGATGATTATCGGACGCCAGGGAGATGGAGCAGAGAAACTAAGAGCAGAAGTCAAAAAGCTTTTGATGAAAAATAATCTTCTTCAGGACAAGATCGACATCAAACTCGATATCAAAGAGGTTAAAAATGCTGAAGCAAACGCCGCTATTGTCGCTCAGATGGTGGTAGAAGGTCTCGAAAAACGTCTGCCTTTCCGTCGTGTGATGAAGCAGACTGTGGAAAAAGTCATTGCCAACCGAGATGTTTTGGGAGTAAAGGTTGTGCTCTCTGGAATGATTGGCGGCGGCATGGCTCGTACCGAAACCCATAAAAAAGGACGTATCCCGCTTCAAACTCTGCGGGCTAACGTTGATTATGCTCAAGGCAGGGCCTGTCTTCCACTGGGATCTGTAGGCGTAAAAGTTTGGATATATAAAGGCGATATTTTTGAATAGCATGTTATTCCCGAAGAAAGTTAAATATAGAAAATGGCAGACGATGAGGAAAAACCCTAAGAAAGTGGGTGTGGCCTCGCGCGGCGCCACAGTCGCTTTCGGTTCGTACGGTCTGAAGGCGCTACAGCCTGCCCGCGTCCGCTCCCAACAGATTGAGGCAGCGAGGAAAGTTTTGTCGCGCTCGATAGGTAAAACCGGACGTCTTTGGATACGCATTTTCCCGGACATGCCTTATACCAGAAAGCCTGCCGAAGTTAAACTTGGCAAAGGCAAGGGGGATCTGGAAGGATACGTGGCGCCAGTGCTTGCCGGTCGAGTAATCTTTGAGGTCGATGGCACTACCGAGCCAGTGGCGCGCGAAGCCTTGCGTAAAGCGGGCACTAAGCTCCCGATGAAGACTAAGATAGTTGCAAGGTAATATGAAAAAGACTGCCTATCACGGCCAATCAAAGGAGAACCTCGTCAAAGCTCTTTATGAAAAGAGAGAAACTTTGAGAAATTTCCGCTTCGGTGAAGCTGGCTCGAAGACCAGAAATGTCAAAGAGGGCAGCATGCTTCGCAAAGAGATTGCCCGTATTATGACCGAATTGAACAAAAAATAACATGCCCAAAATACTTTCCGGAATCATTGTTTCTAACAAAATGAAAGATACCGCTGTAGTTAAGGTGGATGCTTTCGTCAAACATCCAAAATACCAGAAATTTATCAAACGCTCCAAGAAATTCAAAGTCCACGATGCCGGCAACACTAGGAAGATTGGTGATAAAGTACAGATCGCCGAGACTCGCCCGATCTCGAAAGACAAGCATTTTGTATTGGTTCGATCTAATTTGTAAGATTCGACATATGATTCAACCCCGCTCCATCGTCCAGATTGCAGACAACTCCGGCGCCAAACTCGGCAGAGTCTTCAAAGTGCTCGGTAGCTCCAAAAAGCGCTACGCGTCGCTCGGAGAACTCGTAGTGCTGTCGGTGCAGAAAGCTGAACCGAGAAAACAGGTCAAAAAAAAGGACATTCTCTATGCCGTAGTAGTGCGACAGAAAGCACCTTACCGCCGGAAAGATGGCACTTATGTACGTTTCGACGAGAACGCAGTAGTTATTCTCGACAGTACCAAAAAAGAGCCTTTGGCTGGACGTATTTTCGGGCCGGTACCGCGAGAGATAGGGGAGGAAGGTTTCCAGAAAATAATTTCGCTTGCACCCGAAGTGGTCTAAATTTATGCACGTGAAAAAAAACGATAATGTATTAGTGCTTACAGGCAAGGACAAAGGTAAGACCGGCAAGATTTTGCGCGCCCTCCCTAAATTAAATCAGGTCCTCGTCGAAGGGGTTAATATCAAAAAGATTCATGAGCGCCGACAGAAGAAAGAGGGCAAAGGGCAAATAATAGAGAAAGCGTTTCCAATCCACGCTTCAAATGTAAAATTATATGGAAAATCTTAGAACAAAATCAAGAAAACTTGAGGGTTACAAGAACCCGATGCAAGTGCCGAGGATTACCAAGGTGGTAATTTCTACCGGCGTCGGCTCTTTCAAAGATAAGAACAAATTTAAAATTGTCGAAGACCGCCTCGCCCGCATTACCGGACAGAAAGCAGCTTCCAGAGGAGCTAAAATTTCTATCGCTTCATTCAAGAGCCGGCAAGGCGATATTGTTGGCTACCAAGTGACGCTTCACGGCGAGCGCATGTATGATTTCTTGGAGAAATTAATTCATATCGCACTCCCTCGCACCAAAGACTTCAGGGGTATCTCTCCTAGTGCCGCTGACGAAATGGGTAACTATACATTAAGCATCAAGGAGCACAGCATTTTTCCGGAAACAACAGATGAAGAGCTCAAAGACGTTTTCGGCTTCGCCGTTACCATTGTCACTACCGCCAAGAGCAAGGACGAAGTCGTGAAGCTCCTTACCCACCTCGGCTTCCCGTTCCGCAAATAATGTGTTAAAATCTCATTTCTTATGGCCAAGACGTCAGTAATCGCAAGAAGCAAAAAGAAGCCCAAGTTCTCTACTCGGGCTACAAATCGTTGCTTCCGCTGCGGAAGAAAGCGCGGCTATATGAGAGACTTCGACCTCTGCCGCATCTGCTTCAGGGAGCTTGCTAATGAGGGAAAGATTCCGGGGGTAAAGAAGGCTAGTTGGTAAAAATATGGATACGGTTTCAAACATGATTATAAAGCTAAAGAATGCGGGCGACGCTCGACATGAGAGCGTATCTATGCCATTCTCCAATCTCAAACGCTCCATTGCGGAAGTTTTGAAAAAAGAAGGATTTATTACAAATTTTGGAGAGAAGAGCGAAAAGGGCAAGCGAATATTAGTAATAGCCACTTCAAAAGTCAGTGGGGTCAAAAGAATTTCCAAGCCTTCGAAAAGAATTTATAAGAAAGCAACCGAGATTCGTCCGGTCAAAAACGGTTACGGCGCTCTCATTCTCTCAACTTCAAGAGGAGTAATGACCGGTAGGGAAGCGAAAAGAGCAAAATTAGGAGGAGAGGCGTTGTTCAACATTTGGTAGTATGTCAAGAATCGGAAAAAAATTAATAACTCTCCCCGAAAAAACCGAAATAAAAGTTTCGGACGGATTTGTCATGGTCAAAGGTCCGCTTGGAGAACTCTCCCGGAAGCTGCATCCGGTAATTGAAGTGAGGGTTGAGGGCAACACTGTTACTCTTGCGCCCAAAGAAGAAACCTTGGAATCCAAAGCGCTTTGGGGTACTTACGCTTCCCATATTACCAACATGGTTTCGGGTGTAAATAAGCCTTTTGAAAAGAAACTAATTCTCGAGGGCATTGGCTACAAATCAGAGGTAAAAGGAGATAAAATTATTTTTGCCTTAGGCTTCTCCCATCCTGTTGAAGTGGAGATTCCGAAAACTCTAAAGGTAACTGCCGAGAAAAACAATATCACTATTTCAGGCTCGAACAAAGAAGAGGTTGGTTCCTTTACCGCAAAGCTCCGCGCTCTGAAAAAGCCCGAACCTTATAAGGGCAAGGGCATGCGCTATGCGGACGAAGTGATCAGGAGAAAGCAGGGCAAGAAGTCAGTCTAATGAATAAAAATGTAAAACAGCAGAAAAGGGAGAGAAGGCACAAGAGAATCCGGACAAAGATTTCCGGCACGGCAAAGCGTCCGCGCCTTTCCATTTTCAAATCCAACACTGCTATTTACGCCCAGCTTATCGATGATATCTCTGGCAAAACTCTTGCTTCTGCCAAAGGATCAAATGCGGCAAAAGTCGGCACTGAAATCGCCAAAGGCGCTAAGGTAAAGCAGGTGGTCTTCGATCGAGGCGGCTACATTTACACCGGTAAGGTCAAAGCGCTGGCAGATGCGGCGCGCAAGGCCGGATTAAAATTCTAATATCATGGAAGACAAAACAGCTCTAGCCAAAGGTTTCCGAAAACAATCCCGCCGCCCATCTCGTCGGGGCAGTACTGTGAAGCCTGAATTTGACCAGAAAATCGTGAGTCTGCGCCGCGTTACTCGCGTGATGGCCGGTGGCCGCCGCTTCAATTTCTCTGCTGCTTTAGTTGCCGGCAACAGGAAGGGCATGGTGGGTGTGGGTCTTGGCAAGGCGGCCGATACTCCGCTTGCGATTGAAAAAGCCTTTCGTGATGCTAAAAAGAATATGATTAAGGTTAACGCCACTCCGCACATGTCTATTCCTCACGACGTTGAAGCAAAATATGCCGCCTCTGTTGTAAAAATCATGCCTGCTCCCGGCAAAGGGATTTTGGCCGGGAGCTCGGTAAGAGTCGTGCTTGAATTAGCGGGCCTTAAAGATGTTAGTGCCAAACTACTCTCAAGAAGCAAGAACAGCGTCAACAATGCTTATGTGACCATCAAAGCGTTAAAAAAACTTGAAAGCACGAAAATCCGAAACAAAAGCTAATTTATGCAATTTCACACTCTCAAAAGAAAAACGAAGAACAAAAAAGCGCGACTTGTCGGCCGCGGCGGTAAGCGCGGCAAGACCGCTGGCCGCGGCACTAAGGGCCAGAACGCCAGAGCCGGGAGAAAAAAGCGTCCAGAGTTGCGCGACTTCATCAAGCGCGTGCCGAAGCTCCGTGGACGCGGCAAACACTCGCTCAAATCCCGCCACAAAAAACTTACAGGCAAGACTCTTAAAACATATCTCGTGTCCAAAAAGCCAGCAGCTAAAACCTAGCCCCTAGTCATTATGTCTAAATTCGGTGAAAAATTAAGACTCATCCTTGCTGACGAAGTGCTTCGCAGGCGCATTCTCTTTGTCACGGGCCTTCTTGTCGTTACGCGCGTTCTGGCCGCCATTCCCATTCCCGGCATTGACGCTCTCCGGCTCGAGAGTCTGCTCTCTGGTTCGGAATTTCTCAATCTTTTGAATCTTTTCTCGGGCGGAGGGCTTTCCAATCTTTCTGTCGTAATGCTCGGAGTCGGCCCTTACATCACCGCTTCCATCATCATGCAGCTTATGACGGTAATGTCGCCCAAGCTTAAAGCAATGTATCAAGAAGAGGGCGAGGCGGGCCGACGTCGCTTCTCTCAATACTCGAGAATCTTGACCGTGCCGCTCGCCATCGTTCAAGGCTACGCCTTCATCAAGCTCCTGCAGGGACAAGGAGTGCTCGGACAGCTGACATTCGGAACGCTTGCCGTCGACATCACTGTCATCGTTGCTGGCTCTGTGCTCCTCATGTGGTTAGGCGAGCTTATCACCGAGTTTGGAGTGGGGAATGGCGTTTCCCTCATCATTTTTGCCGGCATTGTGGCCCAGCTGCCGACGACCGTAAGTCAGACTGTCTTGACCTATGACCCTTCGCAAATACCAGTCTATATCGCCGGACTGGCCATAGCGCTTCTGGTCACTTTCGGCGTGGTGGTGGTGACGGAAGCGGAGCGACCCATCCCTATCACTTACGCCAAGCAGGTCCGTGGCGGCCGGGCTTTTGGCGGCATCTCCACCTATCTTCCCCTGCGGGTCAATCAGGCCGGAGTCATCCCGATTATTTTCGCACTGTCAATACTTCTGTTCCCGCAAATGATTTTTCAGTTTTTAGCCCAGTCGGCCATCGCCTCAATAAGCTCTTTGGCGACTTTTGCTCTGGACCTCCTCGCCAATAATTGGTTCTACACTACTGCCTACTTCGTCTTGGTAGTGCTCTTTACCTACTTTTATACTGCGGTCACTTTCGACCCGGACAACATCTCGACCAATTTGCAGAAATCTGGCGCTTTTATCCCCGGCGTACGCCCCGGCATCTCAACGGCTGACTATATCTCGCGGGTGCTCACGCGGCTCACTCTGGTTGGCGCGCTTTTCCTCGGTCTTATCGCCATTTTGCCGCTCATTCTGCGCTCACTTACCGGCATTCAATCTCTTGCCATCGGTGGTACGGCGCTTCTCATCGTAGTTTCCGTTGTCATCGATCTTATTAAAAAAATCGACGCCCAAGTTTCCGCCCGAGAATATTAATAAACTCTTGTTTTAAGCCATTTAATGAACAAAAGCTTGACTTTATATGTGTTTAGGTGTATGATGTAAAAAGATAACAAGCCCTGGAAACATCCCGTTTTCAGGCCCCCATAACCTCGGGCAGAGGGAAGCTCTCGGCTTTCAGCCGAAGAGGAGCAGACATGGCTAAGTATCCAGACGTAACCAGTGGACAAACGGAAGCATGCATCAACCGCATGGGCGGTTGGGACAACTTCCTTCGCTTCATCGGCGGGCAGGGCAAGATTGTCTTCGAGACGATTCTCACTCTCCTCCGCACCGTGAAAGTCGCGGCAGAGCCGGCGGTTACCACTTCCAAGGAATACTTCGCGGAAGCGGGAGTCAAACTCACGGGCTCGAACTTCGAGAACCAGTTCTACAGCCTCGAAGTGACGGCGACGGAAGAAGTCGAGCTCGCAGTTTGTAAGCTCGAAGAAGCCTCGCTCGACGCTCCCATCATGGCTGAACTCGGCGACAAGGCCGAGACGAGCGCGAGCCAGTTCCGAGCGTTCCTCGCAGCAAACCGCGGGCCGTGAACGCGGGCTGGAACGCCGACGACGGCGGCTGTCACGTCCGCGCTGACTCCGTGGCGAGCCCGAACAGGTGGAGCGCTGGCTATCGGGTGGTTTCTCGCAACTAGACCCTTTGACTCCGCCTCAGGTGGAAGATACTCTGAAAGGAGGTCACGGGCGCTTCGATTCACATCGGGGCGCTCTTTTTGTTATAATTTAAATAATCTATTGGCATTCCAGACTAAGGTTTGGAGTGATAGATGAATACCGATATTCGGTATCAAAAAAAAGAAATAGTTGGTGTGAAATATTAAGGAGCAGGACTCCGAATCAGATACAGCTTTGAAATTCGCTAGCCGGTGAATCTAGAGGCAGTGGCATGGGCGATATTTCGCACGAAGCTTCTCTGGGCCGTGAACGCGAACTGGAACGCCGACAACGGCGGCTGGAACGTCAACGCTAACTCCGTGACGAACCCGAACAGGTGGAACGCTGGCAATCAGGTGGTTTCTCGAAACTGTGAATTTTCCCCGTGAGATATAGAAATGCTATCTCATGGGGTTTTTGTTTACTATTCCTTTCTTCCAGCCGCCCAGCTCCCGACCCATGCCCTCAAGTCTTTCAAGTATCAGAGCGTATTCTCCGCTACTCATTAATTCATTTTCCCAAGAGATTTCCAGAAAGAATTTAATTTTATCTATTTTCCCTATAGTTTTTTCCAAGTACGGCAGTTTTTCAGAAACAGGAGCATAACGGCTGGAGTGCATTAATTCCAAGATTTCCAGAAACAGAATATCTATCTTTTCTCCAATACCAAAGCGTTCGGGCTTAGCAATTTTTCGGTAAAGCTTTAGCCAATACGAGTATGTCTCCTTTGCCTTAAAAAGCACCGACGGTGCTTTTGCGGGGGGGGGTAAATTGCTATGCTCAGTCATATGTATGAGCGTATCATATCTTTGGAAAATCTTTTTGACGCTTGGGTGGAGTTTCTTAAAGGCAAGAGAAAGCGCAAAGATGTGGCAGAGTTCTCTGAAAATCTTTCAGAAAATATTTATAGTCTTCATTTGGGTTTGTTAAACAAGACCTATCGGCATAGTAGTTATTCTGCCTTCAACATCTCAGACCCTAAGCCAAGGAATATTCACAAAGCTTCTGTGCGAGACAGGCTTTTGCATCACGCTATCCATCGAATCATCTATCTGTACTTCGATAAGAAGTTTATTTCCGACTCCTATTCCTGTCGCTTGAACAAAGGCACGCACAAAGCAATGGAGAGATTTGAGTCTTTCTCACACAAAGTCTCCAAGAACAACACAAAGCAATGCTGGGTTTTGAAATGTGACATTAAAAAATTCTTCGCCTCTATCGACCACAATTTACTACGATATATCGTTATAAAATACATTCCTGATGAAAATATAAACTGGCTCTTATTCCAAATCATTGAAAGTTTCCACACCGCTCCAGGCAAAGGTCTGCCACTTGGCAACCTCACCTCCCAGCTCTTGGTCAATATCTACATGAACGAGTTCGACCAGTTTGTGAAGCACAAACTAAAAGCCAAGCATTACATCCGCTATGCTGACGACTTCGTGTTCTTCTCCCAAAACAAATCAGAGCTAGAGGTATTTATACGATATATCGTACATTTCTTACAGAGTGAACTTAAACTGAAGCTTCACCCAGACAAAGTATTTATCAAAACCCTTTCTTCCGGAGTAGACTTTCTTGGCTGGGTGCATTTCCCAGACCATAGAGTTTTGAGAACGGTGGCTAAGAGAAGGATGCTGAAGAATATTTCACAGAAGTCGACTGCTTCGTATCAAGGAATGCTGAAGTGGGGGAATGCTTATAAATTAGTTAAAAAAATTAATTCTGGTCTATAATTAGAGATGATGCTTCACACCGTTATTTTCATTGGTCGCTCCGGTTGCGGCAAGGGGACGCAAGCGGACCTTTTAAAGAATCGCATTGCGCGTCACGATGAGAAGCAGCGGCATATTCTCTACGTCGAGACGGGAGAACGTTTCAGGAACTTTGTCAGGGGCGACAGCTTTTCCTCCAAGCTGTCGAAAGAAATTTATAACAAGGATGAACGCCAGCCGGATTTTCTGGCCTGCTTCATGTGGGCTAGCGTGCTTGTAGAAGAGCTTCTGCCAGACATGCATCTTGTCTTTGACGGTGCACCGCGCTCTCACTCCGAAGCGGTGCTTCTCTCCACCGCTCTTCAGTTTTACAAGAGAGAGAAATCGACAGTCATCCATCTAAAGGTAGGGCATAAGTGGGCCGAGGAGCGTCTGCTCGGCCGCGGCCGAGCAGACGATAGGACGCTTCTCAAAATTAATAAGCGTCTGGATTGGTTCGAAGCCGATACCTGGCCGGCCATCGAATACTTCAAGACCAACTCCCTGTATCGCTTCATCGAGATTGACGGCGAACAGCCGATAGAAAAAGTTCACTCTGATATCGTTGCCGCATATGACTATAACTCTTAAGAGTGAGAAAGAAATAGAGATTATGCGCAAAGGAGGCAGGAGACACGCCGAGATACTCGGTGTCTTGGCGGGGATGGTCAAACCCGGTCTCTCCACGCTTATTCTTGAAGAAGAGGCCCTGCGGCTTATCAAAGAAGGCGGAGATAGAGCGGCTTTCTTGGGTTATCAGCCGGCCGGCGCCAAGCGGCCGTATCCTGCGGCGCTTTGTATTTCCATAAACGATGAAATTGTCCACGGCATTCCGAACGAAGCCGAGAGAATATTAAGAGACGGCGATATCGTCTCGATAGACCTCGGTCTTATTCACAATGGGCTTATTACCGATAGTGCTATTACCATACTGTGTGGCGCAGTCGACGACGAAGGACGGAAGCTTATAGAGATAACACGTCTAGCTTTGGAGAAAGGAATCGAAGCCGCCAAGCCTGGTAATACAATAGGCGACATTGGCGCCGCTATAAGTAAAGTGGTTTCTGCCACGCCGTTCTCTCTTGCCAAAGATCTTGCGGGACATGGCGTAGGGCACAAAGTGCACGAAGAGCCGTTGGTGCCCAATGCGGGGAGAGCGGGAAAGGGAGAAAAATTAGTGGCAGGCATGGTGCTTGCCATCGAGCCGATGGTGAATGTCGGCAGTGGGGAAATAAAGATTTCTCCCGACGGTTATACCATCAAGACTAAAGACGGTTCCCGGAGCGCCCACTTCGAGCACACAGTTGCCATTACCGAAAAAGGAAATATAATACTAACTTCATGAAGCTAAAAGAAGAGCAGACATTTGTACTGATAAAACCGGATGCAGTTCAGAAAGGTTTGATCGGAGAAATTATAAAGCGTTTTGAACAGAGAGACTTAAAGATTGTGGCGCTGGAAATGTTCCAGCCGACTAGAGAACAAATTGATACTCATTATCCGAAAGACGAAGCATGGATTACCCGTTTAGGAGAGAAGAGTTTAAGTACTTATAAAAAATACGACATAGATCCGGTGCCGCTTGTTGGCAGTGATAACCCAGTAAAAATCGGCCCGATGGTACGCGAATGGGTTATCGATTATATGACTTCTGCACCGCTGGTCCGCATGATCGTACAAGGTCTTCATGCCGTTGATACGGTTAGGAAGATTTCCGGCCCAACGCTTCCGTTTCAGGCAGAGATGGGAACTATCAGGGGTGATTTCTCTATTGATTCTCCCGCTCTTGCCAACAGCGAGAAGCGTGCAGTAATGAACCTTATCCATGCTTCAGAGACGGCAGAAGAGGCAGGGCACGAAATAAACCACTGGTTCGGCGATGTTAAAACACTAAACTACAAACGTTTCGGCGTAGATCACTAATACAAAATATTTTTTGGAGGAAGTCTATAGGATATTAACAGCTTTTCTATTTCCATACGTTATAATAGGTTAGGGTTATTTGAGGTATTATCTAGCTAAAACATATTCAGGGAGTCTTAATTGCTGTGTTCCTCGGAATACATCTGCGGACACCCACCTAGTTTCAAAACTAGGGTATACCAAAATAACCCTAACAAAAATCCCGACATTGGTCGGGATTTTTGTTAGAATACCGTGATGGAAAATAAGTTCCTGCTGTTGGCCTTCGTTTCCGTGATAGTAGTAGCCGGTGTCAATTTCGTGGCAAATTTCTTTTACCTATACTGGACCGTCTGGTGGTTCGATAACGTAACACATTTTCTCGGAGGTCTTTCCATGGGACTGCTTTGGTTCTGGATATTCAACAAATTTTTCAGTTTTACTGAAGCCCCAAAGCTCAAGAGTATTATCTTTATAGTTTTAATATTGGTTCTGGCGGTAGGAATAGGCTGGGAAATCTTCGAATACATTTTTGACATCGCTAATTTGGGTGGGGGCGAAACCTATTGGCAGGACACAAGCCGTGACTTAGCGGCCGATACACTGGGAGCAATCGCGGCAAGCCTCATCATTTTTAAAAAGAAGTTGCATGATTAAATCGATTCGAGAATTTTTTTGAAAGTTTCGGGATTGTTTTGGGCTAGGTCGGCGAGGATTTTTCTGTCGAGTGCTATATTGGCGCGCTTTAACATAGAAATGAATTTGGAGTAAGAGAAGCCGTTCTCTTTGAGCAGAGCTGACATACGGACATTCCAGAGGCGGCGGAAGTCGCCCTTCTTGTCCTTCCTGTGGGCGAAGGCGTAAGTGCCGGCGTGGAAGATTGCTTCATTGGCCTGTCGCTCTTTCTTCGAGCGGCCGAAGCGATAACCCTTCACCTTGCGGAGAACATTCCGCCTTGTCTTCAGTGCATTTACCCCTTTTTTAACCCGAGTCATTTTAGAATAATTAGAACAATTAGAAATTAAAAATTTGCCAAAAATCGGCTTCTTTCTTTGTTCGTCATATGAAATTCAGAGCTCCGATTTTTAGCCGATTTTTGGTGTCTGCGCTCCTTGGCGTTGAAGTGGCTCTGGCCGGCCTTGCGGGTCAAAAGTTTGCCCCTTTTCGTCACCTTAATCCGCTTCAAATATGACTTATTTGTTTTCATTGATAAGGCTCTATTATGCCCGTTCAATGATAATCGTCAAGCCCTTAGGGCTCTTTTTGGCTGGGTCGGCGATTTTGTAGTCCACGGAGACAAGCTTCAACATACGCTCGATTCTCTCTTTAAGAAACTTCTCGTCGAGGTATTTGGCGCGACCGGGTAAGAAAAGGTCTACTTTGACGCGATTGCCTTCGGAGAGCCATTCGGAGGCCTTTTTGGCCTTCAGGGCCAAGTCGTGGTTGCCGGTGCCGAGTTTGACTTGCACCGTTTTGACCTCAACCGAGTGGGACTTTTTTGACTGCTTACTTTTCTTATTTTCCTCGTAAAGGTAGCGGCCGAAGTCGGCGACCTTTGCTACCGAGGGAGTGGCATTAGGAGAGATTTCAATCAGGTCCAAAGAATATTTCTCGGCAATCTTTAAGGCCTCTTCAAGAGTGAGTATTCCCAAGTTCTCTCCTTTCGGTCCGATAACGCGCAGTTCCCGAGCCCTTATACGCTGATTGATGAGAGGTTCTTGCAACTTCTGTGTATAACTTATTGTTGGGCTTATTATAGACTAGTAAGTGATGGAGTACAAACATAATCCGCCAACTCTAGCCGAACTGCGCCAGAGACGCCGTCCCGTTAGAAACGACCGCATCCAGCATCTGATGTCTTTGTCGGCTTCAGAAAAGTTTGCTGTCTACATGCACCGCATGGTGGGTTCCCTCGGGTTCTTCTTCCTGATATTTTTCTGGACCATTATCTGGCTTGCTTGGAACATGTTTGGTCCGGTAGAGTTGCGCTTCGACCCCGGACCGGCCTTTGTCATCTGGCTTTTCGCCTCTAATATTCTCCAGCTAATCCTTCTGCCAATCATTATGGTCGGGCAGAATATCGAAGGCCGCGCGGCCGAGTGGCGCGCGCAGATGGATTTTGAAATCAACCAGAAGGCCGAAAACGAAGTGGAGGTCATCATAGCTCATCTGGAAAATCAGAATGAACTCCTGCTTGAGTTAGTTCGTAAGATTGACAAGAAATAAACGTGTTATTATTAATATATGGATAAAAGTAAATTAACGACAATAGTTGTATTAATAGTAATTGTGATTTTAGGAGTATTTTTTGGATATCGAGTGTTTTGGCAGAGCTCGCCAGTGGATAATCAGGCCGGGAGTGAAGCTCTTCAGGCCGAAGCGGACGAGATTAACCCCTTCAATCAAGAGAAACCAGCGAATCCTTTTGAAGAGACAACCAATCCTTACGAAAACATTAAAACTAATCCATTCGAATAGTATGAATAGATTCAAGATTTACAATTTAGGATTTAAGAATAATGTATTAATTCTTATTCTTGCTTCCTGCTTCTTACTGCTTGCTTCTACACTTATTGCACATGCGCAAGAAGCGTTCGTTGGCCCAGGTGATTGTACCAGCAAAAAAGAGTGTCGCGCCTATTGTGACGAAGATTCCCATAAGGAAGAATGCCTTACTTTCGCAGTCGAAAACGGCTTGATGACAGAGGAGGAAGCGAATAGGGCGAGAAAATTCTTGAATCAAACCGGTCCGGGCGGCTGCAGGGGGGAGGAATGCAGAACTTACTGTCAAGATGTTTCCCATCGTGAAGAGTGCCTGAATTTCGCCGAAAAAAACGGATTTATCAGCTCCGAAGATGCGGCGAGGATGAGGAAGTTCCAAGCAATCGAGCAAGAAGGAGGTCCGGGTGGCTGTAAGAGAGAAGAGTGTCGAGCGTATTGTGAAGACGAATCTCACCAGGACGAATGTTTTGCTTTCGCCAGAGAAAAAGGTCTGATTGGAGAAGAGGAGATTAAGCAATATGAAACCGGCGTAAAGATAAGAGAAAAAATAAAAGAAAGCGGCGGCCCCGGAGGCTGTAAGAGTGAGAAGGAGTGCCACCAATATTGCTCGAGTATTGAGCGGATCGAGGAGTGTGTTTCATTTGGGGCGCAACAGACAGGCAAGTCTCCTGAAGAAATAAGAGAAATGCTTAAGAACTTCAAGGAACATAAGGAGGATTTTGAAAGAATGAGGCCGCCGGGCGGGTTCGAAGACTCCGGCAGATTTGAGCAAGAAAGGGAGGAGTATGAGAAACGATTCCAAGAGCGCCAAGGAGAATTTGAAGAGCGCGGTCGCCGAATGAAGGAAGAATTCGAAGGGCGGGCACAAGAACGAGACAGCCAGTTCGAAGAGCGCCGAAGCGAATTCGAACAGAGATTTCAGAAAGAATTTCCAGGCCAGAGTCAATTTCCTGGTCAGCGAAGTTTCCCCGGTCAAGAAAATTTTCCTAGACCTGACGCCAACTCGGGAGGAGAACTTCAGTCTCATCCGCAGCCGACTACCTATCCGAAACCGGAAGACTATCAGCAATATCAGCAATATCAGCAATATCAGCAATACCAACAACCTACGCAGAATTACCAAAATTACGAGGGGTCTTCCCAACCAGCGTCTTATCAGACTCCCTCCGCTATTCCAGAGTCAGGAACATTTACAGCGCCTCCGTCATCAGGAGATTTCCAAACCCAGCCTACCAGCTATGATCACTCCAGATCTCTCATCTCAAACGTAATTTCCGCTTTCCTCGCCCCATTCAGAGACTAAGAGCGCTAAAGTTATCCCCATTTCTGTTTTCTAAAGGTCTTAGCCACTATATTACATAGTGTATAATTCTTAGCACACCGAGTTTAATCGGATTATTAAGTAACATACAAATGACAAGCTTAAAAAATTTAACGAGTTCTATCGCCGGTCGCGGCCCGGTAGCGGTAGTGCTCTCTGTAGTTGTTTCTGTTCTGCTTATTACCGGTCTCATTCAAGCCGCTACGACAGTTAGCACCAATATTACGACAGACGGCAAGGTTACGAGCAATTACGCTTCAAGCACCGTTCTTTCCGTCAACAACACCGCCTTCTTCGGCGGTACGGCCACTACAACCATTAATGGCGCTGGAAACCTTTTCGTAGTAGGTTCTACTACTCTTCAGAGCTTTACCTTCACGTATGCCACCGGCACTTCTGCTACTACTACCGACCTCTTCTCCACCACTTACTTAGCTAGTGGCTCAACTACCTTGCAGAATGTTACCGCCACTAACGCTACTACCACTAGTAGATTCGCCTTCACGACTGCTACCACTACTCACACAAACGCAGCTACCTCGACTTTGAGTGTCGGCTGTATCCAGATGTACGCCACTTCCACTGCTACGCAGGTAAGACTTGAGTTTGGCGCGGCAGCTATTGCAGCGGCATCATCTACCACCTTCCGCACTGGCGCTGCTATTGCCCAAGGACAAGTACTCTGGGCTTATGGTGGTTGTCCGTAAAATCTAATTCCCTAATTGCTCTTAGCCCATGAAAAAATTATTAACCTCCAGCCTAGTCGCTTCTCTGCTTCTGCCGGGAATTGCTTTCGCTGCTTACAATGACGTCACCTTAACTTCCAGTACCTCGATACAGGCTGAAGGACAGACGATCAACGTCGATGGGGACAGTAACGTTGTCGAGTCCCTGAGAGTTGACGATGGGTCATTCACGTTCACCCTTGACTCCAATTCGGAGGTAACGGTAAAATCGGCTTCCAACAAAAAACTTGATCATAACGGGGCAAGTGCTCACGTCGTAAGCAGTATTTGCGAGACTGGCAATTCCGCAATCCATTTCAAGGGTACCGCGGACGATATCTCGATAACTGTCACGCCTAAGAACACCACTTGTCCCGAAGGCGGCGGTACTGGAGGATCAAGCAGCAGCAGCAGCGGTGGAGGAGGTGACGCGACTACGGTTGCTTTAGTCCCCGCGACAGCTTCACGAGAGGCGCAGATAGCATCGATTCTTAAGGCCATCGCGGCTCTGCAAGCGCAGATAGCGGCTCTTACCGGCGGGGCGACTGCCGCTCCGACGGCCGCCACCGGCAAAGTCATCTTTACTTCTAATCTTTCTCTAGGCTCTCGCGGAGGAAGTGTCAAGGCACTTCAGCAATTCTTAAATACTCACGGCTTCATCATCGCCTCAACCGGCCCCGGTTCTCCGGGGAATGAGACGGAAACCTTCGGCAGTCTTACCGTCCAGGCCGTCAGAAAATTCCAAGAACAGTACAACATCGCTAAGCCCGGCGTAGCAGGTTACGGCACTGTTGGTCCTAAGACTCGCGCTAAAATCAACGAGCTCTCCTCCGGCAATTAAAGATCGCATCTCAAACAATCAAAAAGCAGCCAATTGGCTGCTTTTTGATTTATAATACTTATAAGACTAAATATGCAACACGAAACTTTCTGGACACTGCTCAAAGATCCGGCCCACTGGCAGTTTGAAGTATTTTTAATCTTTCTCTTCGATGTCTTAATCGGACTGCTTCTCTGGCCCACCATTAGAAAGTTTATCCTGCATCATAAATCCGATGATGAAAGGATAGCTGAATTGGAAAAAAGGGTGGATGAGCTTACCAAATAAAATTAGGAGAAGAGAAAGAAGGCGGACAGACCTTGAGGTCTGTCCGCGCTACTCTACTCGGAGACGTACTTGATTGGGGGCTTTGGCTCCGAAACTAAAGTCTGGAGCCGGTTGTCTTCCGGCTTCTTAAAGAGCGCTTGGCACTCTATATACGCGAGACAATTTTTCAGTCCCTCGAAGCGTCCAAGGATCGTTCGACAGCCAAAGCCGATCAGGTCGTCGGACTGGTATTCAGTCATACGTCCCTCCACTATTAATCATATCTCTTAGTATGATAAATACAATGAACGTTGTGGTAACCGAAAAGGTTATTCTGAAGATTATCAAAAAACACAAACCCCGCCGTTAAGGCGGGATTTGTTACTAGTGGAGGTGAGGAGGTTGAACTCCTGTCCATGAGGATACGCGATACGGGTCTACAAGCTTAGTCTAACTTTAATTCTCGATCTCCGGACTTTAAGTTAGACAAAACATCCAGAAATCAAAGCTCTGAGTTTGGTCCCGATAAGAGCAGTATCGGAATTACAGTCCCGCAGATAAAGCATCTATCAAACTGTGCCGGACGGCAGAGAGATAGAAGTTCGCTTAGACGAGTTTTAGGCTCGAGCGTAAGCGAAAACAAAGTCGTTCGCCGTAAAATACGGAGAAACAATTGACTTTGCCCGTGCAACTATAGAGTTAGCACTTAAATTTTTAGAATAGTTTAAGGAGTTATTCTGGCTCCGTTTGCACGTATCGAGAATGTCTCGTGTCAAAACTGACACCCCCCTAAAACATTTTGTAAACAAAATGTTCGGGCGAACATTTTTCTCTAAAAAATGTTTTAGCCGTATGAATGGCTTGCCCTACTTTGTTTATATTTATCTAAAACCTTCTTTTTGAATCTGGCGCCCCACAGACTTTTTAAAAATCTTTCACGATTGAAAGCTTCTGTCTTACTCTCGAATTTCTCACTATATATTAATTCGAGAGGGCGCCTACTTTTTGTCGCAAATACCGCACCGTTGTTGTGTCTAATCAATCTTTTTTCAAGATTGGTTGTGCATCCAACGTATAATTTCTTGTCTTTTAAACTAAGAAGGATATAAACAAAGTAGGACACGCTAATTTACAACGTTCTCTTGACTTAATTTAAGCTACGTTTAAGTTCTCTCTCGACATCGCGCTTCCTAATCGCTTGGCGTTTGTCGAACTTTTTCTTGCCGCGGGCAATAGCGATATCAAGCTTGAGAAACCTGCCTTTACTATGCACCGAAAGTGGCACGATTGTCAATCCTTTCGTACCCTCTGCAATTCTTAGTTCCTCAAGTTCTGATTTAGAGAGGAGAAGCTTTCGCGGTCTTGTTGCGTCGTAATCTTGAGGAGCGTTTTTTGGCTGGTAGGCGGGAATGTCTGCTCCGATTAAAAACGCTTCGTTACCGCGCACCGCTATAAACGCTCCGCGCAGACTTATCTTGCCCTCCTTTATAGACTTCACTTCCAGGCCCAAGAGTTCCAGTCCGGCGCCGAATTTCTTTATGAGCTCGTAATCGTAGAACGCTTTGGTATTATTGGCAAACGTTGTCATATCCTATTATAATGCGACAGATGACCCATTCGATCAAACTCAGGGTCATGGTGAGCAAAGTCGAACCATGAGAGATCAACTCAATAAGACTAAAAAAGTGCTTATTAAGAAAACCCATCCGAAGGGCTCGATGCCGCCTGGTCGCTCTCCCTTTAGACAGGCAATGCTTGCTCTCATTATCTTTCTTATTCTCGTGAGCGCTTATTCGCTTTTCTCCGGTATTGGTTCACAAGCGGAAGAAGTTTCTCTCTCCGAGCTTGCCCGGGATATTTCCGCCGGAGCTGTTTCCGAGATAGTGGTGATGGGAGACAAACTTGCCGTCACTTACGAAAACGGTGACGAAAAGATTTCTAAGAAAGAAGCAGGTACGGCTCTCTCCACCACTCTGAGAAACTACGAAGTAGGGGCAGAAGAACTCTCTCAAGTAAGAATCGAGGTGAAGAATGACCAAGGCTTCCTCTACTGGTTTGGGTCGTTGGCGCCCATACTTCTGCCGATCGTCTTTGTTCTCTTTATCCTCTGGTTTCTTACGCGTCAGGTGCGCGGCGCCGGCATGCAGGCCTTCACCTTCGGCCAATCGAAGGCGCGCATGACCTCTCCGGACGATAAGAATCAACGTGTCACCTTCAAGGATGTGGCGGGCTCTAAAGAAGCTAAAGAAGAATTACGCGAAATCGTAGACTTTTTAAAGAATCCGAAAAAATTTCTGGATATCGGGGCTCGCATTCCCAAGGGCATTCTTCTTATGGGCGCTCCGGGCACAGGCAAGACCTTGCTTGCCCGTGCGGTGGCAGGGGAGGCTGGTGTTTCTTTCTTCTCGATTTCCGGTTCGGAATTTGTTGAGATGTTTGTCGGCGTGGGGGCCTCGCGCGTGCGCGATTTATTTGACTTGGCGAAAAAAGCGGCGCCCGCCATCATCTTCGTCGATGAGATCGATGCAGTTGGCCGCGTGCGCGGCACGGGTGTTGGCGGCGGCAATGACGAGCGCGAACAGACCTTAAACCAGATTCTGGTCGAACTCGACGGCTTTGAACCGAATGAGAAAGTAATCGTCATGGCCGCCACCAACCGGCCGGACGTGCTCGATCCGGCGCTTCTGCGCCCCGGGCGGTTTGACCGCCGCGTGACGCTGGACTTACCGGACCGGAAGGATAGGGAAGAGATTTTGCTTATCCATGCACGGAAAAAACCTTTTGCCGAAGATGTGAATCTCTCGCTTATTGCCGAGCGTACTCCCGGTTTCTCCGGCGCGGACCTTTACTCTCTGATGAATGAAGCGGCTATCCTCGCGGCGCGCGAGGAACGCAGCAAGGTTTCCCAGTTTGACCTCATTCGCTCGATTGAGAAGGTAATCATGGGGCCGGAGCGCAAGAGCCATCTTCTTAGCAAGAAAGAAAAAGAACTCACTGCTTATCATGAAGCTGGTCACGCTCTTGTCGCTTCCGTCCTGCCATACGCGGACCCGGTGCACAAAATTTCGATAATTTCACGAGGCAGGGCTCTCGGTTATACCATGAAGCTGCCTCTCGAAGAACGTAAGCTCCAGTCGAAAAAAGAATTTCTCGACGACATTGCCGTGGGTCTTGGCGGCTACGTAGTAGAAAAAAATATTTTCGGAGACGTTACTACCGGCCCGAGCAATGACCTACAGATAACCACAGCACTTGCCCGTGACATGGTGACTAAATACGGCATGTCTGACAAAATGGGCCCAATTGCTCTCGAGGCCGCTTCCGGTAAACCGCTCTTTGGCATGGGAGTGGGGGACAGGGATTACTCGGAAGTTGTGGGCGCCGCGATAGATGCCGAAGTTTCAAGTATTATGTCGGATGCGATGAAAAAAGTGGAAAAGATAATCAAGGAGCACAGGAAAGTTTTGGACGCCATCGCTCTCCGGCTTATTGAGGTTGAGACTATTGAACAGAAAGAGTTCGAAGATATATTAATAACGCATGGCATTACTCCCAAGAAAAAGAAAGATATAGAACACCAAGCGTAATAGCTAATTAGAAATTAAAAACAGCTCTGTGAGATGGCACTTCTAATTTCACAGGGCTGTTTTTTTTGCCTTCTTACATCTGCGGAGAACAGTTCCTGCAGAGACTCTTGTGGCTGAAGATTTCGTAAAGGGCTGAAAGAGCCACTAGAACATAGACGATGGTCAAGAGACCGGCCGGTAAATAGTTGCCAAGACCGTAGCCTAAAACCTCGAGACCCCAATTCAAACCCCCTATGATAAGAAGGGTGAAGGTAAGTTTATGAATTTTCATAAAATAAATTAGCTTTTAAGGTTGTCACCAACCTGTCTTTTATTATAACACTCATTAAGACAAGCGCATCTTCGACCGATGCTCCGAAACAATTTTCATGACGATGTCTTTGACTCTCTCTGGTTCGGGAATCTGGTGGAAGACAAACTGTTTTTCTGAAGCGGCGGTTTGCACCACGATGTCGCCGAAAGAGAGAAAGGTTTCAATAATCCCATTGGTATGAACCGAGACGTCCTGAACCCGGTAGGTATGAAGTTCCGAAACCTCTCTGTTGAAGAATCCATGCTGGTCGTTGTCGATGATGCGCCGGTCGGTGACGATTACCGTGTTTAAGATATATATAGTTAAGAAGTAAAAGGTAGAAAGCCACAAAGCCAGGTACCAAATACTTGAGACAAAGAAGAACAAGCTCGTCAAGCCGAGAATCCTCAACTGCATTTCGAAAATCGTCCAGGCGACGACGGGCACAAACCCGGCAAGGCCCAGAAGTATCAAGGGCACAAGAATGGTGAAGTAATGCCGGCGGAGAATTAGAACCACTTTCTCGCCCGCTTCCTGATCGTGGAAACTTTGTGTCGATTCTCTGAAAATGGAAAATAGCCTTCTTATCATAGCTGTATCGAGTTGAGCTCAATGCTGTTATAAAGCAGAATACTGCCGAAAAACAAGAGTACTCCTCCCAGAAGAAAGATGGCCGCGAATTTTTTGGGCGTTGTGCCGATGCCAAAACGCGCGAGGTGGTAAATAATGACGAAAGCGACAAGCCAAAAGAAGCCAAATACAACTGTCACTGCAACGTTGACCAAGGTCTCAATCGGAAGCATATTTATATGTTAGCACCTTTTAAAGTGTCCACCCTCAGGGATTCGAACCCCGAACCAATCGCGTATAAGGCGACTGCTCTACCGTTGAGCTAAGGGTGGATTTAAGGTTGTAGTTTGATTTTACCGTCCCGAATTATTGCTTCGATATAGTCTTTTCTTTTTAGCTTTTTTTAGTTTTCTTTCTACAGACCTTGCATTGTTCAGCGTAGAGTATTCTTGGCTGAAAATCAAACCGATCTCGCCCAAACTTTTTGTAGAAGGCGTAAAACCTCCCTTATGATGGAAAATTCTTTTTGCTAAGTTTGTTGTGCTTTCTATGTAGTATTTTCCTGAAGATGTTTTAAGAATATATACGTAGGGCATTGTTGAGTCCCGACGCTCGAGTATTCGAGGTCGGGATCCCGACTTTACGTCGGGACTAAGGGTGGTAAGGTTAAATACTATAGTGTCGAGTTAATTTCCGCAAAGCTTTGCGAAGTTTAAAGACTTCCATGTGCATCCAAGGGGCGAGCCATTCGATAGAGGCAGTAAAGAGCGCTCCACCGGTAAAGAAAGTAGTGTGCTGGACAAGTTTTGAAGAAAGGCTGATATCTAAGAGTTTCTCGGCGTAGTAGGGGAGGAAGCCGACCGAGGTAAGGTTGGCTTGTTGTCCGGCCGCATCGCGGAAGTATTGCTCGAGAATGGTCAAGGGGCAATTACCGTAGTAGGACCAGAGGATAACGACTGATACGAGCGTACCTGCTTCCCACGGCCTGAAACGTCTGTAGCGGAAACTGACCAAAAGTCCCGCAATTACGCCAAGGATTATAATGAAGTGGGTAACAGCCGTTGTGTTTGCAAGAACGGAATAATTCATCCTTTAATTCTATCACTCAAAATGAATCTTTTTGGGCGTGTATCCAGATAAGGTCAGGCCCTCTTCAGTAATTTTCTGCGCTTCCGATCGGGCCGCTTCGACCATCTTCAAATTTTTGATGGCTTCCATGCCGAGATCAGAGATGCCCCATTGTTTGGTGCCTGACAGGGCACCCGCTCCGCGCTGTGTTAGGTCGAATTCCGCTAATTCGAAACCATTTTTTGCTGTCGTCAAGGCTTTCAAGCGTTCCAAGGTTTTATCAGACTTATGTTCAGAGAAGACGAAGCAGTACGGCTGGTGTGTGCCGCGAAGTACGCGGCCGCGCAATTGGTGGAGCTGCGCCAAGCCAAAGCGCTCCGCGCCTTCAATAATAATGAGCGAGGCATTCTCTACATTGACTCCAACTTCGACAACGGAAGTGGCAACTAAGATATCAGTTTTATGTTCTTGGAAATCTTTCATGACCCTTTCTTTCTCAACTGGCTTCATTTTGGAGTGAAGAATAGCAATCTTATATTCTTGAAAGACTTCGTTTTTTAGTCTCTCTGCTTCCTTCTTTACTGACTTGGCAAGAACCGCCAATTCTTTAGTTGGATCTGGTTCATTAATGCGCGGGCAGATGACGTATAGTTGCCGGCCGGCTTCCAGTTCTTCTTTGATGCGAGAATAGGCCAACGACCTATTCTCGGGCGTGATGATTTCTGTAATAATTTTTTTTCTGCCGAGAGGCATCTCATCAAGAAGCGTAAGGTCAAGATCGCCATAGAGAGTGAGAGCGAGCGTACGAGGAATAGGAGTGGCGGTCATAGAGAGAAGATGCGGGGTTACTCCATCTTTACTGACCAATTGCTGCCTTTGCGCTGTTCCAAAGCGGTGCTGTTCGTCAACAATAGCGAGTGCCAAGTGTTTAAACTTCACAGATTTCTGAATTAAAGCGTGGGTGCCGATAAGCACAGCAATTTCGCCGTTAGCCACCCACTTAAGAAGTTGAGAGCGAGAAATATTTGTGAAGCTCTTCGGATTTACTTTGGAGGGAAACTTGAGACAGCCGCTCCCTGTGATGAGCGCAATCTGAATCGGTAGATGGGAGAAATACTTTATAAACGATTCAAAATGCTGGCGAGCAAGAATTTCCGTTGGCGCCATATAGGCAACTTGTAACTTATGTGTGACTACAGCATATGTTGCCACCGCCGCTACGGCAGTTTTGCCAGAACCGACGTCTCCTTCTAAAAGTCTTGACATTGGATAACCTTTTTTAAAATCTCCGAGAATTGCTTCAATTGCTCTTTTCTGCGCCCCCGTGGCCTGAAAGGAGAAATTTTTTATAAAATTCTCAACATCTTTGTAACTTTTTTCTATCACAAAAGCTCTCTGCTCCCTGAATTTCTGCCGTACTATCTGCTTTTCTAACTGTATGAAAAAGATTTCTTCGAAAGCAAAGCGCTTGCGCGCCGCCTCGGCATCTTGGATTCTTTTGGGCATATGGATCCAGACCAGGGCAGTTTTTAAGGAGGGGAGATTATACTTTTTCAAAATCTCTTGGGGTATTGGGTCCTCAAATTCGGTCTTGGGCAAAATTTGCTGGATCTTGTGATAAATCCAATTTGAAGTGACCCCGCGTGTTTCGGGATAAATCGGGTAGAGAGAATGAGTTTTATTTTTGGAAAAGAGAGTGGGAACGGATTCTATCTTGGGATTAGAAAATCCTCTCTCCGAATATTTGCCTTCTACTCGAACATAGGCGCCCTCATCGAGCATTTTGGCAAGATAAGGCTGGTGGAACCAGACAATTTTTACAGAACCGGTCGCGTCTGTAACTATCCCTTCGGCCATAGGAATCTTTTTGCGAAAAGCTTTCTTAATTTTTAAACCAGAAATTTTGCCGAAGATTACGGCGGCGGTGCCTGCTTCCAGATTAGCAATACTCCTTGCTTCAGCCGTGTCGGCATAATAGTGGGGGAAGTGGTAGAGTAAATCTTTAACACTGGTAATTCCAAGGCGCTCAAGTGCTTTCTCCTGCGCCGGCAGAATGCGGAAAATATCAGTCAGTTTGCCCTCAAGCTTCATGCCTTTATCTTACTTTATTTTCTTGTGAGTCTCGCAGCCGGTCGTCCTAGTGCTGTCTATCCAAAGAGGGGTGGAGTGTGCCGATGAAAATACCATCTATTATGTGATTGTAATCTAACTCCGGGTTTCCCGGGTGTACATGATCTTCCACTCTTTTACTATTAACAACTACACTTGGTCTCTGATTCATTGCAACCCACACATTTCGCAACACAATGGTCTCCTCCGCAGGAATGGTTTGCATCGTGTTTGTCTGCTTCAGCCCCGCACATATCACATTTATACCCCCTCGTCTCACCTCCACACTTCATACACTTCTTTTCTTCTTTTTGCATTGTATCCATAGTATTTAATTAATTACAATTCTTAATTGCGAACCTTCTTATAAGCCAATAGACCCTCCGCCATTAAGCAGAATGGCGATACTCGCGAATAGCAGGATAAAATCAAACTCCCAACCGGTTTTATCCACTGCCGAGAACGGCACATTCCATTTCGTCATCTTCATACCCATGGCTCCAATCATCACAATGGCGAGGAGTAATGCTGATAGTTGAGTATAGACTCCAAAAACTACACCCAGAGAAGCGAGAGTTTCTACTATGCCGAGCATAAATATCATACCTGCCGGCATCCCCATCATTTGGCTCATCTCTTTGGACCTTGAGAGCTTTGGTAAGCCGTGGTAGAGGAAGATGCTTGCGACAGCGATCCGCAAAAGAAGCAAGCCGACGTCGTTATATTGTAGAAGTTGTGTAAACATAATTTTAATAATTAATTAATAAGCGCATCCACTAATTTTAGTGCATATCTTTATATTTATCCATATTATTTTTTCCAAACAACTCCATCTTCTTGATGATGAATTACCCAAGAGAACCACATTTCATGATACCCAGGAAGGATTTTTCCTGATGCCTCTTTTACAACAATTTCTCCCTCAATTATCGCTCCCGTGACCTTATTGCCGCCCACATCAACTGATACGGGTGATTCACCCAACTGCTTTACTGGGAAGGCCACAGAGTGATTATAGGCATTGACTACATACATAATTTCCTTTGCGGGGAAACGACTATCTTTTATTGAAATCGGAAAGTAGACATCATCATTATTGTTGTAATCTCTATAAGGATATAGCTCATAATTTCTGTTAAAGCCCGTATCTGTGCTCATTACTAAGCCACTTGGCCATTTCCCCTTGAATGTCTTGAAAGAGAGCACTTGAGACGGATAGACAGTTAATTTTTCTCCAGTTCTGTCTCCAACAACAGCAGTTCCTATAGATTGCGACCATAGAGATTCGGTTTTCTTGTCGTACATCAAGAGGTTAGATTCATAAAGTTTCCCCGACACTCCAAATTGATCAGTTGTTTCAAAAACTATAGCCGATCCGCACAAAGGGCAGAAAGTGATTGCAAGTGGTTTACCGCCAACAACATCATTTACTATTTCGTGCCAGACCATAATGTTGTATGGGTAGAATTTTACCGAATTACCAATGGAGACGACTAATCCATCCATATCATCTTCAATATTTTTCTCTGCTTCTTTTATGCTTATGAATTTAGGATTAATGAGAGCTGGTATCCCATCCTTGCCTGGGCCTCCATCCAGAACTTTTTCAAGAGGTATAGAAGCTTTAGCTGTATTAGTATTTAACCCTTTATTTTGAAAGGCAGTTTCTTTTGGTGAATCGGTGTTTAACAAATCTATTTGAGAATTTACACTCTGATTATTTTTCCCGAAATACCAAAAAGCTCCAATGCCGAGAAGAATGAGGACTATGAGTATAATTTTAACTTGAGTGTTCATCTTCTTTAATTGCGTACTTTATGATATCTAGGTTGCAACTCTTGTTTTTCCTGCACCATTCCTCACACTTTTTAGCAGTTTCCTCGTCGTGATACCTCATCTTGCATTCAGGGCAGGTATAGACTATTTGTTTTATATGATTGATTGTTTTTCCCATAAAATTTAATTGATTAGTGATTGAATATCGGACTCGCTTATGTCCCCCGGTATGGTTCTAACGACATTTCCTTCTTTGTCTATGACCACATGGTAGTTGGTGTATCTCACGCTATAATTCCTTGAAACGAGGCCGGTCGGATCAAGTACTATTGGAAACGTCAGTCCTTTTTGTTGTACGAATTTCTCAACCAAATTTTTATTTTCCTGCAAGTTTACTCCTATGACCTCAACTTGATCTTTATATTTTTCGTAATAACTGTTTAGACGAGGCATATCTCTCTGACAATTTGGACACCATGTAGCCCAGAAATCCAAAACTACGGATTTTACTCCTTTGTAATCAGCAAGAGTTATGGTGTTGCCACTTAAATCTTCAAGAGAGAAATTTGGGGCGGTTTGGGCACTCTCTGTGTTAGTGACAGCAGTATTGGGCGACAGTTCTCCCTTTGATAGAAAACTTATACCAGCAATAATGAGTACCAATATAACAACGAATATTATAATATTTTGTGTTTTCATATTTTTATAAATAATTTATTAACCTATCATAATGAATAAACTCTAATAATTTGTATCCGTAAGAAACAAGGAAATACATTCTGTCAGTGAGAAGCAGTATTCCGAGACCGATTATTAGAAGCCCTCCAATCTTGGTTACAAACCCCAACTTGTCGGCATATCTATCAATGAACTTCTGTGACCTCCCTATGCCGAGGGCGATGAGGAGAAATGGGATAGCAAGTCCGAGAGAAAATACAGCAAGGAGTAATGCTCCTGATCCGGCAGTAGCACTTGAACCAGCTATAACCAATATAGAGCCGAGCACCGGACCTATACATGGTGTCCAACCTGAACCAAATATCATCCCAAGGAGGAAGGAAAAACCATAAGTGCCCCTACGTTCATTATTAGCATTTATATTAAATTTCTTTTCAGACAGTAGTTGCGGAATTTTTATGATGTTGAACATTGTAAGACCAAAAAGAATTACAAGTACTCCTCCAATTCGAGCAAACCACAATCTACCCCCAGCTACAAATCCTCCAATGGTTCCAGCAAAGAGACCCAAGGTTATAAAGACAGCGCTGAATCCCAATACGAAGAAAATGCCATTGATAAATACTTTAGCCCTGACCTTCCTCTCTTCCTTTTTATCACCAAAGTTTTTTACCGATACTCCTCCAATAAAAGTGAGATACGCAGGCACCATAGGCAGGGTGCATGGTGCCAAAAATGTCAGTAGGCCAGCTATAAAAGATGGAATAACAAGAGCAAGCATTTTTATTTAATTCCTAGGAGTTCTCGAAGTTTTGGTTCGTCAAAACCTATTACCATGTCATTATCAATAAAAGTAACTGGCACGCCCATCTGGCCAGACTTATTAATCATCTCGTTTGCAAACTCTTTATTTGTAGTAACATCTTTATTTATAAATTCTACATTGTGCTCAGCAAAGAATGCCTTAGCCGCTTTGCAGAAGTGACAAGTTGGCGTGGTGTAAATAGTTACGTCTTTCATTTTTTTACTACATTAAATTAATAATCTTCTTAACACTCGGGTCATCTACCTTCGGCTTATAGCACATCATCTGACCTATTCGTTCACCCTCAACAAAATGGGACATTTCCAATATTCTTAGATGTTGCGATATAGCCGAAACGGATACATCTAAGACGGCGGCAATATCACTGACACAAAGCTCCCCCTGGTCCAGAAGTAACTTCATAATAAGAAAACGATTTTTATCTCCCAATACACTAAAAATATTAATCAAGGACGAGTCCCTTCCTTTTAAACTGTCTTTGATTTTTGATATTTGTGCTGACTTTAACATATTTAAGTATTTGCGTTAATACTTAAATATTATCCCTAAATATAAATGCTGTCAAACATTTGATGTGTATAACAATAATCAAAAATGTTTCTGTTTGAAAATATAAGATTTTAGCGCTTGATCTCCAACCAGACTGCGGGTTCACTGCTTGTAACCCGTAAATCGTGTCCGGCGGGTATTACTCCGACTTCGCCGGGGCCAAATTCAATTTCATCACCTCCG
>JACPAD010000004.1 GCA_016180955.1 Candidatus Zambryskiibacteriota bacterium | reverse complement strand
CTGATATTGATACTGGTATTGATAAACATAAGGGGTGGGGTAGGGGTAGGCGTATGGAGTCTGATAGGCATAAGGAGTTGGATAAGGGTAGGCATAAGGAGTTTGGTATGAGTAAGGGGTGGAGTATGGAGTTGGGTACGCGTAGGGAGTTCCGTACGGGGTTGGGTATTGGTATTCATACTGATACTGATACTCGTAGGGGTATGGGTAGGGGTAGGCGTATGACGGAGTCGGGTAGCCGTATTCAGGTGTTGGGTAGCCATATTCAGGTGTGGGGTAACCGTATTCAGGTGTTGGATAGCCACAATAATTTGGGTCATATCCTTCACAACCGGGATTACAAACATCGAAGCAGCTCCCTCCGTCTTCATCATCATCACAACTACCGCAACTGGATTCCGGACTGCTGCAATAATCATCCCCGAGACCCCAAGTGCATTCATGGCTAGCTTGGACAAAAGTATTTACAGAAAACAAAATAGCCAAAGAAAAGAGTGTGACTAGAATGAATTTTATTTTATTGGTCATAATGTTTTTACAGGGATAGGGAATCCTATAATAACCGCTTCAGTAGAATTATTGGCGCTGGGATATATCACAATTCTAAAAAGGTATCCGGACTTTTCAAAAGTAATCGTCGCTAAATTTTCATCAACAAGCCATTCTTTAAGAATATAAAAATCATTATGATAAAAACTCTTATAAAGACTGAAGGTATCGATTAAATTACTTTCATATTTGAAAACGGCTTCAAACCCAACTGCACCACCTTGGAAATTGGCAGATAAAGAGCTGGCGATTACTCCTGTAGATTTAAGAAAACTCATATCGGCAGGCAATTGATCGACATTGATAGATTCTTTGCTTAATATTTTCGGTAACTTAATTTTACTCACTGTTCTTACTGATTCCTTAATGGCCTCTATCTCAGCGGGAGTTGGATTACTTTTGTTCGGGTTGAAATTACGCGCAAGAATTTCTTCTGAAATACTTTCGATCTGTGTATGATCTACAACTGCTATAGATGGAGTAGACAATCTAGTCAAATAAAAACTGACGGCTATGAGTAAGGCCAGGATGGTTAACCATAGAATTTTATGCGATTTCTTAGAATCAAGAGGTTTGGGTGATTGGACTTGCGGAACAGGATTTTGATAAACAGGAGTTTGCGGTTCCATAGCTAAAGTTTAGAGTAAAAGCATTTTTATTTCAACTTCTTATCCAGAACTTCGGCAAATGTTTCAAATGGCTGTTCCTCTGTTAACACAATAAAAAAAGGTCGGCCTCGCGCGAACGCGAAACCGACCTCACAAAACAGCGCCGTTAGTCTCTAAGAGAAGCTGGCACGACATATGCCTGACGATAGCGCATCTCGACCCCGCGACGGTTCACTTTCATTGTGATTCGGCGGGTCTCTCCCTGCTTCACTCCTAACGGCATCGTGTAGCCCACGAGGTAGTACAAGCTGTGTTCGCGGACAAGCCTTTCGAATGCTTGCTCGAACTCATTGGTCCTGAGAATCGGGCGGGTGCCCGTTCCTTCCGAGAGTATACGGAGAGACTGGTGGCCATCGTCCGGCGCCCCCAGCCCTCTCGCATCGACCGAAACAATCGAGAGATTTGCTCCGACCGCAACGGCAACCGTTTCTCGCATTCGATCCAACATGATACTGTCCTCTCGAGGAACAGCTCTGCTGGCATCAGACGAAGCCCTAGCTCTGGCTGACGGACTTAACGCCACATTTGAGGTGTCCGTTTGAGGAATCCCCGCCCAGTTCTCGATACCCTCACTGAAGAGAAGGACCACCTTCTGACGAGCGGGAAGGTTTTTTTCACTCCAGTTGGCCAAGTCCTGGACCTGTCGGAGCATATGAAGGTCGTTCGACCTTCTTTCAGCGAGAGTGGCTTCGACTTTTCGGCCGACCGGAGGATCGTTTGGTCGCCGACCGCTAAACCCCTCAAGAACTTTGAGAAGCAGAGCTCGGTCGTTGGTAAGGTCTTGACCCAAGCCAGAGATTTCGCTCGTATAGACAACGGCCATCAAGTCGTTGTTCGAGAAGAATTTCTCGATGAACAAGCGGGCTCTCTTCTTGACATCAATCCATGCCGATGCCACCTCGCACTCCAGACGGTCGTCCACACAACTCGTGGTATGAAGGTCGTCAAGAACCATAATATAGATGCGGCCGAGAGATTCGGCTTTCACATCAATACCAGATTCTGTTACCGTCATCGCGAGTTCGGCACTCCCAGAGTTCGAAAACGGAATTTCCACGAACGAGAAGTTCGAGATCTGTTGAGGCTTGCCTTCGTCGAGAACGGTGAAGTCGTCTTTAGTCAGTCCGCGGACCACTTCTCCGTTTTTGTCCGTTACAAGCACGTTCACCTCAACCAGTTCGGTTTCGGCTCGAAACCTCTGCTGCTCTTGCTGTGCCGTCACCCGGCTTACAAGCAAGAGGCCGGTCAAAACTGCGCACAGTAAGAGTCTCATTGCCTTCTCCTCCTATAGAGAGTTACACGACAAAGAACAGAAAGAACAGAAAGAACAGAAAACTTATCCGGCCTTAATTATACCATATACGATAGATGTATACAAAATTGTTTTATTTGATAAACCCTCCGGCTTGGTGGGAGCAAAAGGAATGGGGCTTTTCCTATAAAGAAAGGTGACTATTGTTAAGCTGCTTTATTTATTGCATTATAGGTAGCATGAAGGTAAGAATCCTAAAACAGAAGCATTGTTCCGGCTGCGGTCCAACTTCGATTAAGATGATTGTGAATTACTTTGGTATCAAGATGTCACAAAAAAATATCGAAATACTCTGTGGTAATTGGAAAAAGGAGGGTATGAATAACAAAGATATTGTCGCGACTCTCAAGAAAATTGGCCTCAACGTGAAGGCTTCTTATAACTCAGGCTGGCAAGATCTCGTCGCACAAAATAGCAATGATAAGGTCATTATAGTTTCATGGATGCTTCGAGGATATGTCGGCCATTTTAGTGTTGTAGAGAAGATGGATAAGAAACACATTTGGCTCAATGACCCGGAATCAGGAAGGGTAATAAAACTTGAGAAAACCATATTTATGAGATTATGGTTTGACTATGATGACTTATGGTATCCGAAGAAAAGCTCAGACTTCAAATTGCGCTGGATGGCAGTAGTGTTTCAAAAGAAATAGCCTTACGCGTCTACATAAGGCTATTTAGAATGGCCGCGCGAGCAAGGGACACTCATTTGTCCCAAGCCCAAGCCATAAGATTCATAAGGAGATGAAAGACCAGATTCGCCGTTGAACCAGATCTATCATTGTGCGGACAGAGCTCGACAATATCTAATGCGACGACGTCGTTCTTACTCGCGACAAATTCCAGAACATTCAGCAAGGTCCTAGGATTCATGCCGAACGGTACTGGTGTCCCAACACCGGGAGCGAACGTTGGATCCAGAACATCAACATCAAGCGTGATATAACACTTCTTTCCCTGTGGAAGAGCATCGGCTCTTGAGGCACAATCGATACATTCTCTCTCAAACTTTCTTGTGTTACCTCTCGAATATCCTGATTGTCAATTCTAATGATTCCGGAGAGCAAATCATACTGGCGCAAAAGTAATTTCATAAGAGTCGTTTTTCCCGCTCCGCTACCACCTACAATGCCCACTTTCTGACCACCCTTAATCTTAAAACTTAGATTTTCAAAAATATTTCTAGGATCTTTTTCATAAGCATAAGTTACGTTCTCAAATGTCACCTCGCCTTTTTCTACTACAAGTCTTCTAGCATTTGGCTTGTCTACAATGTCGTGAGGTCTGACAATTTCTCTTAAACCATTTTTTGTCTCGCTATAAATTTCAATAATATTATTAAGATTCTGACCAATATAAGTAAGACTGTAAACGAAGCCACGCGTAAGTGTGACTACCATAACGAGAGAACCGATCGTAATAAGCGCTTTAGACCACAAGGAGAAGGCCCATAGAATAATTACTCCGATAAATATTCCTATAAGAACATTGTTGATGAAGAGAACTTTCGCTCGGTAATTGCTGCTTTTGACCGACGCTTCCCTATATTCATTAATAGCTTTTTCCAATCTGTCAATCTCAAAGAGGCGCCGTGCATATTGCTGAACAGCGGAAATATTGGTAATGGTATCTATAATCTGTCCGCGCAGTTTCGCAGCTAACTCTGCGGCCCGGTCTGAAAGATCATTTTGTTTTCTGCTAAGCCAAAGATTAATAGGAATAAGTATTATAAAGCCATCTATAAATATCCATGCTAATTCTTTATTGGAAGAAAACAGCAAGATGCCAGTGACTACAGAGCTGACGACAAAACCTAGAATATTGTCTGTTAAAAGATTAATGAAACGAGCCACACTTGAAGAGACAGTTCCAGCTTTCTCGCTTAATGCTCCAGAAAACCTGTCATTGAAATAAGAAAGACTGTGCAAAGATAAGTATTCAAAAAGTGTTTTGGCAGCACCACTACGAGCATGAATAGTAACAAAGTTTGAGATAACTCCATCAATTCTCCTTATTGCCGATCCTACTAAATTCAGTATGGGAAAAGCTAATATCCATAAAAAGACAACATGTAAATACTGGCTATTGCCGGGAAGATAGGAGTTTGCCGAATCAACAAACCCCTTGAAAACATAAGCGTTCAAACTACTAAGGGTTTCCGCTAAAATACCGAGAAATATAAGCCAGAGAAATCCTTTTCTATATTGTTTTAATGCAAACCATAAAAATGCAAAGGGTGTGGCAGGGATCTCCACACTTTTGCCAACAAAATTTGACATTCAACTATTATAATCCCTGCTTCTTCAATTCCTCAACTATTTTCTTAGCTTCTTTGGAAAGTTTTTCGGGAATTTGGACTGAAATACGGACATAGAGATCACCCCTGCCGACTTTAACGGAGGCAAGGCCTCCGTTGTGAGGCACGCCCTTGCCCTTGACTCTTAAGATCGTGCCATGCTTGATACCGGACGGAACCTTAAGCGTAATTTCTCCGTCTAAAGTAGCAATAGTTTTTTCGCTACCTAAAAGTGCTTCGGAGAGTTTGACGGAGAGATCCATAATCAGGTTATAACCTTCTTTGCGCAGGTACGGGTGTTTCCTGACATGCACTTTGACATACAAATCGCCCGGCACTCCCCCTTCGAGCGTCTCGCCCATGCCGGAAAGTCGAATCATCTGGCCATCATCAATACCGGGCGGCACGGAGATGGAAACTTCTTTTTGTTTTACAAACTTAGAATTGATTACTACCTTACGTTCCGCACCGAAAATAGATTCTTGGAAAGAAAGCTCGATATCGACGGCAATGTCGCGTCCCCGGCGGACGCGGCGGCCGCCAAAAATACTTGAGAGAATATCGCTTAAGTCACCGGTATCAAAGCCGGTCGTGCCGAAACCAGAGAAATCGAAACCGAACGAAGACGGATCGAACCCCGCACCTTGCCAACTTGCCCCGCCACCGGCGGTGGCTGAACCGAAATTGTCATACTGGGCACGCTTCTTTTTGTCCGATAGTACCGTGTAAGCTTCCGAAACTTCTTTGAATTTTGCTTCATCTCCGCCGGATTTATCAGGGTGATAAGCATGGGCTAATTTTCTAAACGCTTTCTTTATCTCTTCTTCAGAAGCGTTTTTATTTACTCCTAGAATCTTGTAGTAATTCTTCATTTAGTTTCCGCATCTTTGATATCAGGACCCTCCGGAGGATTTTGCTTCGGCTCGCCGGAGCCTTGCGCAGAGGCGACTTTACTCATATATTCGCCGATCTTCTGCATTTCAGTTGAGAGTGCTTCTGTCGCAGTTTTGATTGAATCGATCGCGCCAGTTTCTTTTTCTTTCTTCAATGCACCTATCTTAGCATTTACACCGATCTTAATATCTTCTGGAATATTGGCATTGTCTTTGAGCGATTTTTCCGCAGTGTAGATTAATTGCTCTGCGGTATTTTTGGTATCGACTAGCTCTTTTTTCTTTTGATCCTCTGCTGCGTTAGCTTCGGCATCCTTTTGCATCTTTTCTACTTCCTCTTTGGAAAGACCGGAGCTTGCTTCAATACGAATAGATTGTTCTTTGTTGGTGGCTTTGTCTTGAGCCTTCACATTTAGAATGCCGTTGGCATCGACATCGAAAGTAACTTCGATCTGCGGCATGCCTCGTGAAGCCGGCGGAATACCGTCCAAAATGAATCTGCCAAGAGATTTGTTGTCAGAGGCCATGGCGCGCTCTCCCTGCACGATATGAATTTCTACTGAAGTCTGATTATCTGCCGCAGTAGAAAAGACTTGGGACTTGGCAGAAGGAATAGTGGTGTTCTTCTCAATAAGCTTGGTAGCCACGCCGCCCATAGTCTCGATGCCAAGCGAGAGCGGGATAACGTCGAGGAGAAGAACGTCTTTGACATCTCCGGCAAGAATGCCTCCCTGAATGGCTGCTCCAAGCGCCACCACTTCGTCCGGATTGATAGACTTATTCGGTTCTTTGCCAAAAAACTTCTTAGCCGCTTCGGCAATCATGGGCATACGCGTCTGGCCGCCAACCAAGATTACTTCGTCAATCTGGTCAATCTTGAAAGGAGAAGCTTCCATGGCGCGCTTGGTGATATCCATAGCGCGGTCGACGAATTCACGCGAGAGCTCCTCGAGTTTAGCCCGTGACATCTTTAGCAAAAGATGTTTCGGGCCTTGGGCATCCGAGGTTACAAACGGAATATTTATTTCTGTTTCTGTGGCGGTAGAGAGTTCAATTTTTGCCTTCTCGGCCGCTTCATCAAGACGCTGAAGAGCCAAGGTATCCTTGCGCACATCGATGCCGGACTCTTTCTTGAATTCCTCGGCAATGTAGTTCAAGACTTTCTGGTCGATGTCTTTGCCGCCTAAGTGCGAATCGCCATCGGTGGACTTCACTTCAACCACATCATCACCGACTTCGAGAATAGAAATGTCGAAAGTGCCGCCGCCGAAGTCGAAGACGGCAATTTTTTCATTCTTTCCCGATGCTTTGGTCGGGACCCCGACCCCATCAGGGCGTCGGGGCTTCTTCCCATAGCCGTAAGCCAATGCTGCTGCGGTCGGCTCGTTGATGATGCGCTTCACTTCAAGCCCGGCAATTTGGCCCGCGTCTTTGGTAGCCTGTCTTTGAGAGTCGTTGAAGTAAGCCGGCACGGTGATGACAGCCTCACTCACTTTCTCTCCAAGCTTGGCTTCGGCGTCGGTCTTGAGTTTCTGGAGAATCATAGCCGAAATTTCTTCTGGACGATAATCTTTATCACCCATTTTGACCAACACTCCGCCGTTCGGACCCGTCTTTACCTCATACGGCACCGTCTGCTTGTCTTTCTGTACCGCAGGGTCGGAGAAAGTGTGGCCGATGAAGCGCGATGAAGCGCTTGATGCCGAAGATGGTGTTCTTCGGATTGGTTACCGCCTGACGTTTTGCGAGAAGGCCTGCCAAGCGTTCATTTGTCTTTGAGATAGTGACGATAGATGGAGTAGTGCGCGCGCCCTCGGTGTTCTCGAGAATTTTAGGGTTACCGCCCTCCATCACTGCTACCGCAGAAAAGGTCGTGCCCAGATCGATGCCAATTATTTTAGCCATGATATTCTCCTATTTTTACTTTAGCTGGTCTGATAATTTTACCCGATAGTATATAACCTTTCTGTATAACTTCAAGAACTTTATGATCATCATCTTTATTTTCGACCGGCACCGTACCGATAGATTCGTGTTTTCTAGGATCAAAGCTTTCATCCTTCGGGCTATTCTCTTCCAAACCGTTTGACTTCAATATTGAGAGAAGTTGGCGGTAAATAGCCTCAAGTTCTTTGTTTCCGTGCGGAAGTGAGAGCTCAAAGCTATCGAGCACTGGCACTAATTGCAAAACAAGATCGGCATTGGCGAATTTAAGAAATTCTAGTCTTGCTTCCTCATCGCGTTTGCGCAGGTTGATGAAATCGGCTTGTGCTCTCTGCCAGCCGTCAAGGTATTCTTTGGCCTTCTCTTCCGCAATCTTGAGCTTCTCTTTAAGCTTCTTTACTTGATCGCCAGCATGTTCCTCGGTAATGATCGAGTCGTCCAAGTCTTCAGGAACTATTTCGTTATCCTCGTTTTTCATCCCAGTTAGAAATTTTAATCCTTATAATTTCGACCTTAATTTATGCCCCGCTAAATTTCTAACGGGACAAGTAGCTCACATAAGATACCCTATAAATTCACTAAAATCAAGTATCTGCTTGACAAATTAGCTTTTTGGGTGTATAAAGTTAAATGGGAGGGCTTATGAAAAGCTCTGTAGTATGGAACATGTTTAACACCATAGCCTTTCATGAATGCGGACGGCTGCGGCATCTCAACAACAAGAAAGATAACTTCATCAAGGCTTCGATTACCCTACTTGATGAGCCGAGGCGCAGAGCTGTGATTACCATGACCAGATGGAGTTGTACCGATCGAGGGGTGGATGATTACATGCCCAACTTCCCGATTACCCACTGTCCATTCTGCGGCGAAAGGCTGGGGAAGACACCTAAACGCAAGAAGAAGCTTAAGTGAACCGCCCATCGCGGCGGCGGATTAACCGCCAGCTACGATCGGCGGTTTTTCCATTATCCAATTTACATACATCAACTTCACGCTATAGCTGAATATCGATGTATACGTTATTAACTCACGACCGTGAACTAATAACGTATAGTGCTATGATATAGCATGGCACTTGATATTTTTCTTGCCGCAGTAGTCCAAACAAAAGCAGACCTTCCGGTCTACTTTTGTTTTATCGTTTGCTCCACTGGGGCGTTCTCTTAACGTTTCGACCACTGGAGTGCTTTGGTCTGCTACGTACCTTAGGTTATTAAAATTTCCCTTATTTTGCAAGCTATTTTGATGATCGAAAAATGCTTGACAAATAGAATGGGCTATGATATGATAATGGAAGAGGTCGTGATTCACACGACTCAGGAGGTAATGATATGCCCGCCGCCACCGTTCGACCCGACAGGTACGTGGCCGACCCGCAGGATCGGCTGGAGATCATCTCGGAATCCCGTAACACGGTCGTCCTCAAGGTGCAGGCCCGCGACAACCGTGTCGGCCGCACCCGCGAGTTCGAGTTCGAGCTGAACTCGAAACAGCTGCAAGCGCTTCTCACCTTCGGTGCGACCGCTCGGTAGCTCGGCGACGCTGATAGAGCACAAGGCGGGACCTTAAACAAGTCCTGCCTTTTCTCTTGTCCAAATCTGCGTTTGGACTGCAGAGCGCAACTAGCGTTTACTCCACTTCGGAGCTTTTCTGGCTTTCTTCAAACCGAATTTGCGGCGCTCTTTGGCACGGGGATCGCGCTTAAGATACCCCTTGCTCTTGAGTTTGGTGCGGAGCGCGGGCTCATTTTCTGTCAGAGCGCGGGCAATACCGTGACGAAGCGCTTGGGCTTGGGAAGAAATACCGCCGCCAGAGAGTTTTGCTGTTACAGCAAAACTCTCTGGCACATCATTAAAGACGGCTAGTACCGTTTTTCGAAGTTCTGTGGTCGGGAAGTATTTTTCGAATTCTTTATCGTTTACGGTAAGCATTGTCTTCGACGCGGGAGCAATACGAACGCGCGCTACGGAAGTTTTTCTGCGTCCCACTGCCTCTATGTATTTTTCTTTAATTTGAGTCATTCTTAAATCCTAAATCTTTAATCTTTAATGCTAAGATTCTTCATCATGCGCGGGCGCAGTTTATTCTTGGGAAGCATACCGTAGACGGCCCGGCGCAAAACCTCTTTGGCGCCCTTCTTCTCCACGACGTGCTTCATAGATTCTCTTTTGAGAGCGCCTGGATAGCCGGAGTGATGAAAATAGTTTTTAGCTTTTAGCTTACTGGCTTCCAAGTTTAGGGAACCGGCATTCACGATTTCTACTTCAACATTAGGGATGGTATTACGAGCAAAGTCGGTGCGATTTTTCCCCATGAGTAATACCGCTACTTCCGTAGCTATTCTTCCAGGCACTTTTCCTTTAGCGTCTAAAGTATATTTCATACGAACTCTATAATCGCCTGTTTGGCGCCATCGGAAGCGCGGCGAGCCATCTTGGTGATGCGAGTGTAGCCGCCGGCTCTTTTTTTATAACGAGGAGAAAGTTCTGTGGCAATCTTTTTGGCCGCCCGCGTTCCAACACGAGCTTCGAGCAGACGGTGCATGGCTTGATTATCTTTCTTACGTAAGGTTACAAGTTTCTCTATGTAAGGACGCAGAGATTTGGCTTTAGCTTCCGTAGTTTTAATCTTTTCCTTGAGAGTGAGCGAATAAGCCAGAGACTTCATCAAAGCCAATCTTTGGTTTTTTTTCCTGCCGAATTTTCTTTTGGTTCTGTGGTACGCCATTATTTTAAAGTGATGCCAAACTCTCCCAGCGCTTTTCTGATTTCTTGAATACCCTTAGCTCCGAGCCCGGAGATTTCAAGAAGATCTTTTTCTTTTTTGCGAGCAAGCCCGCCAATGGTACGAATATTAGCGCCAGAGAGCGCATTTAAGGTGCGGGCAGAGAGGTCGAGAGATTCGATGCGAGTCTTCAGCACTTCTGGATCCACATCGGTTTTCGGCAGAGCGGCAGAAGAGATAATTGGTATTTCTTCAAGCACCGGCTCGTCTTCTTTGAAGCCAACCACCGCCTTAAGTTGGCTTATCATTATTTCGATGGCTGTCGAGAGAGCGGTTGACGGAGTGACTGTGCCGTCTGTCTCGATGAAAATCTTTAATTTATTGAAGTCGGTCCTATCGCCAACGCGCATATTTTCGACTTCATACGAGGCCTTGCGGATGGGGGTAAAGATGCCGTCAAGCGCTATGGTACCGATATCGACTCGGCTCTTGTCTATCATCTCCTTGGGCATAAAACCTAATCCTTTCTCGGCATGAATCTCCATTTCAATAGCGGCAGATTTGGAAGTTAACGTTGCAATAACTTGCTCGGGGGTAAGAATCTCGACCTGACCGGGTGCTTCGAGATCGGCGGCAGTGACGACCCTCTCTCCTTTGGCCTTAAGCGTTATAGTCTGCGGCTCATCGGTGGCAAAGCGCATGCGGATCTTCTTGAGGTTAAGGAGGATAGTGATCACGTCTTCTTTGATGTCGTCAATGACAGAGAACTCGTGGCTTACTCCGGTGATTTTGACAGAAGTAATAGCCACTCCCGGCAATGAAGACAGGATGATACGTCTAAGCGAGTTGCCTAGGGTGTGGCCGTAGCCTGGATAGAGCCCGTCGATCTCGAAGATACCTGAAAACGAATTGTTTTCAGCTCCCTCTTCAGAAATCACTTTTGGCTTCGAAGGTAAGTGTATTGTGTAATCTGCCATATATTTTATTAATTTAAAATTTAAAATTTTTATTTATCGATTATAGAATTCAATCACGACTGAGAGATCGAAGACATGTTCTGCGGGAGCGTAGACCGGCGCTCCTGTAACTTTCGCGGTCTTTGCGGCTGGGTCTAGCTCGAGCCAGAGGGGGGGAGTCAATACTTTCATCCTTTCCGTCACCTCTCCGAAAAGCGGGCTCTGCGCCGAACCATCCCGCAAGCCGACCGTATCGCCTTCCGAGAGTGATACGGAAGGGATGGTCACGCGCCGCCCATTCACAAGCGCGTGGCCATGGCTTGCGATCTGGCGCGCCTGTGAACGACTCTTCGCAAGTCCGGAACGGAAGAGCACATTATCAAGCCGACTTTCGAGAAGTGTAAAGAGCGTCTGGGCCGATACGGGTGTTTTCAGGGCCTTGTCGACATACTTCCTGAACTGCTTCTCGCTTAAGCCGTAAGTAAAGCGCGCTTTCTGCTTCTCAATAAGAGAGAGACCAAACTCGCTCAACGGTTTTTTACGTCTTATAACACTTTTTTCCTTGCGCGCAAGCGAGAGCGTGTACTTCGGAGTCTGGGTCTTCTCAAAGATGGGGACTCCTAGGCGTCTGGCTATTTTGTATTTAGGTCCTATTCGCATATAATTTTCAATTCCTAATTTTCAATTTCCATTAAATTTTCAAAGTTTGAATTTTCATTTTAAATTCTAAATTAAAAATTTTAAATTCATCATTAAGTTCTCCTTGGTTTAGGCGGTTTGGGCCCGTTATGCGGTATCGGCGTCTGGTCCTGGATGGCGGTAAGATTTATCCCTTTCGAGATAAAGCCGCGAATGGCCGACTCGCGGCCAGAGCCAACACCCTTGACTACCACTCTCACTTCCTTGACGCCAAGCGCAAGCGCTTTTTCGGCTAAAACTTCGCCAACCTTGGCAGCGGCAAATGGGGTGCCCTTCTTGGCCCCTTTAAAGCCAAGCGAGCCGCTCGAAGACCACGCCAAGGTTCCTCCTTTCTGGTCTGTCAAGGCGAGTTTGGTGTTGTTGTAGGTTGATTCGACAGAGAGTACTCCGGAGTCAACACGCCTTTTGGCGCTCGTTTTTTTCTCTTCAATCCCAACCTCTGGTGTTGGGGTCTCGACTTCGATTGAAGTTGTAGCAATTTTCTTTTTTCCCATTCTATTTACTGACTACTTTTTCTCCGCTACTTTTCTGCCAGTACCCGCGGTTTTTCTGCCGCGATAAGTCCTAGTGGTCCTGGAATTGGTTTTGGTGCGCTGGCCTCTGGTCGGCAAGTTCTTCTGGTGACGAATGCCGCGGTAGGCCTTGATATCTTTGAGGCGTTTTATATTAGTCGCCTTCTCGCGCTTGAGGTCCCCTTCCAAAGTGAACGTCTCGATGACGGAACGAATCTTATTCTCCTGCTCGACAGTCGCTTCTTTAGCTTTCAACCCTACCGGCACGTCTGATTCATTTAGAATCCGACGTGCTCGAGAACGACCGACACCATACAATGTCATTAAACCAATTTCAAGACGCTTGTCCTCTGGGATAGTGATACCGAGTATTCTCATTAGCCTTGTCTTTGCTTATGTCTGGGATTGGCCGAGCAGACAACATAAACATAGCCCTTTCTACGGACTATCTGGCACTTCGAACATATTTTTCTGACCGCCGCCTTAACTTTCATAGCAAGTTTGCATTGTAACCCAAGTTCGTTTTTTTGTCTATCTTTTTACAGTCGTTTGGTGATACGGGCTTTGCCGCCATAGGGCTCGAGTTCTAGGAGTACTTTATCGCCGACGAGAACGCGGATACGGTGCAAGCGCATCTTGCCTGATAAATAAGCAAGAATTGCTTCTTCGTCGTCCTTAGGCGCTTCGAGCTTGACCCGGAACATGATATTGGGAAGGGACTCTACCACTACTCCTATCCTTTCAAGTTCTTTCTTTTGTTCCGCGCTCATTTACTCAACCTTTAATTTTTTGATTGAAATCTTGCCGGAATCTTCAGGGAAAACGCCTTTCCAGAAAGGCCTGATGGTGGCTGAGGCTGATGCGATAGTCGGGTAATTCTTAAGAACGTCCGAGATATCTTCTTTGGGCCGACCGACAAGATCGGACTTAAGTGCCGCTTCGTCGGTAAGCCAAACAAGCCGTCCTTCACCGGCAATCTTAAAGTTCACCTCTGTTGCAGAGAGAAGATCAACTGGAGTAGCGCCGGCGAAAGATATCTGAAGAGCGTCAAAGGACTTCAGTTCAACCCGCTCTTCCGGAGAGATTGTCGCTTTATTCTTGGAAAGTTCCCGTGCAAGGTCACTTCTCTTGAACATGACACCGTAGAGATTCGCCTTCAAGTTCACGGTCGCGGAATTTTCACTACTTGAACTGGACTGAACAAGGTCTTCGAAGACTATCGAGGCAAGGGCCGGGAAGAGGATAAAATCTGATGGCACTTCCGCCTGGGCTTTAGTCAGAAGTTCTCCGCTCAAGAGCGCTTGAAGTTTCTCTTGGGCGCTCTCGAGATCTGTTGCATTGACTGATTTTTCCACCCCGATAAAACCGCCTGTCATGGCTGTTTTGGAACGCGCATAAATAGTGGAGTAGCGAGAGGTGCCCTTAAGCCCCGGCACGGTAAAGTCCGTGAGAGAGGCATTAAACTCTTCTCCTGGCTCGTCGGCATGGACTGTCACTTCAAGTGACCCAGGCTGCGAGATACCGCTGACAGTCCTTTTGCCGGGGATGGTAATAGCGTTAGCTATTCGATAAACTTTGCCCGCGCTAGATTCGAAGCGGGTGTTCTCGATAAGACGCTGGGGCTCGGTTGAAGCATCATTGTAGACAACGATAATACCGCTCGCTTTCCTCTCAACAGCTTTTTCGCCCGAAGCCGGCACGGAAAGATTCTTTTCGCCGGAAAGCTTGACCACGCTATAGAGAAGCCCCGAGTCGGCGGTTTTCTTGGCGGAAAAAATTTCGTTATCGAAAGTAAGAGCAATGAAGCGCGGCACATAGGAGAGAGTGGCGCCGTTAAAGAATGAGAGCGCGGTAAAAATAAGGATTAAGAGAGCGATACCGGTAGCACCCCACAGTCTTCTTCTGAAGTTGCCGCGGCGCCGCGGCATTTTGAAGCGCGGGGGAGAGGGAGGCGACATGCGGTCTTCCGGACCTTCGTCGCCTGAATGCTTCTTAAATCCGTCAAGTTTAACGGATTTACGCCGATTTTCAGGAATAGGAATATTCCTGATGCTTTTTCTCCTTTCTGGCACGACGATATCTTCGATATTCTTCGGCATAGGAAAATTATAACATAACTATTCTTTCCAGACGCCAGACTTCTCTTTGTGCTCCGCCATCTGCCTTTCAAATTTTTCTTTATCTACCGATGTCACTTCCTCGATAATCTCGAGCGGCAAGCCATAGCTGGTAAAAAGTATGAATGGGTCCTCGCCTTTTCCTATCCGCTTGAGACCAGCATCGAGAGTTTTCTGGAATTTTTCTAGTTCAAGAGCCACAACCTCTTTGGTATTCGGAGTAAAAGCGTAGAGACCAAGGTAGCTTGGATGATTAACTATTGCATCAATGATTGGATTTATTTCTTTATTCTTCACGTAAGCTCGGCGCAAGAGCCGACGCAAAACGTATCCGCGACCGGTATTTGACGGAGTGATGCCATCCGTAATCATAAAGCAAGAGGTGCGAATATGGTCGGCGACAATTCTTGAATTAGCTACTTGCACAATAGGCAGAAACAGATCGGTTTCGAAAACTGTCTCGGTCTTTTGTACGACCTTCACCAATCTCTCGAGCCCCATACCTGTATCAACCCCTTTTGTTTTAAGCGGAATAAGCGTCTTATCTTGGCTTTGGTAATACTCGTTGAAAACAATATTCCAGATCTCAATACCGTCGATATAAATTTCGGTTGTTGGACCGCACGGACCCTCTTCTCCCGTAGGACCCCAGAAATTGTCGCTCCTGCCGAATTTTTTAATCGTGATTTCCGGATCGATAGACCTCCATATTTCCGCTGATTCTGTATCTTCCGGAACATTTCCTTCGCCGCCGAAGACAGATACATAATCTATCTTTAAATCGATCTCTTTGGTAATAAGGTCGTAAGCATATTCTATCGCCTCTTTCTTCCAATAACCATCGAAGGAAAAGTTGCCTAGCATCTCAAAAAATGTCAGGTGGCTCTTGTCGCCAACTTCTTCGATATCTGAAGTGCGTACACATTTCTGGCTTGAAGTCAGATTTAAAGAGCCGAAATCATCTTTAGCATTTCTAAGACCAATAAAATGTGATTTAAATTGCTGCATACCGGCAGTGGTAAAAAGAACGGACGGATCGTCCGTTGGCACAAGCGATGCGGAAGGAACAACGCGGTGTCCCCTCTTCTCAAAAAATCTTAGGAACTTCTCTCTAATCTCATTCGAAAGCATAAAAAGCATATTAACATATAAAACAAGGTGGGCGACGCCTATGGCGTCGCCCAAATTTTCCCAAACAGGTCCTCGAAGAAGTCGTGAACTCGCCGATAGAAAATCACTGATTTGTAACGCCAGCGATGTCCACGGATAAGCATTTGCCACGGCTCCATAGAGACCCTCCTATTTTTTATTATAACATGGAAGAAAGAATTTGGAAATCGTTTTTCAACACCTTCAAAAGCTCTTGATTATAAATTGCCGCGGCGGGGTGGTAAAGAGGAATAAATTTAAATTTTTCCACTTTAAATACTTTACCATGCAAAATACTGATGGGCGCCAGTTCCCACTCAAGGCCATAGCGATTCATGACGTACTGCATCGAAAACCGACCGAGAGTGGCAATTACTTTCGGTTTGATGATTTCAATTTGTCTGTCTAGAAACGGCGCGTATAGAGAAATTTCGTCAGGCAAAGGGTCACGATTGCCGGGCGGGCGGTCTTTGACAATATTGGTAATGTAGACATCTTTTCTCTCTATATCCACAGATATTAAAAGTTCTTCCAGAACTTTGCCCGCCCGCCCGCAGAAAGGCCGGCCGGTCTTAGCTTCATTCTCCCCCGGCGCCTCCCCGATAAACATTATTTCGGCCGTATGGCTCCCTTCTCCAATAACCGGAAAATATCTATTTTTAACGCGCTCTTCATAAAGCGGCGAGCTTTTAAGAGCGACAATCTCATCCTTGATTTTTTTTAAAGCTATATCCCTCTCATCCGCCACAGATATCTTCACAATTCGTTTATCTCGTTAAGAACCGCTTGAGAGCCGAAGTTAACTCCAAGGATTGTCGAGAGGATTTTCGGATTCGACTTCACGCTCGAGCAGAGCGCCACTCCGCCTGAAAGCAGCTGATTTTTCTCTGACTCCGAGAGAGTGGTGAGGCAGGTGATCGGATGAAGTCTTTCTTCTTCTATCATATCCTGAAGGCTGCCTTTCTCCGGATAGTTCCAACCTATCATCGTCAGATTTTGGCAGAGGCCATAGTGGATGGCCGTGCTTGTGAACTTAGTATTGGTAATAAGCCAGCTGTCGGTAATGGGTCGATTCTTACCGCCGTAGTCAAAAACATTTTCTTTAAGGTCATCAAATCGCGCTTTAATGTAGAGAACGACTTTTAAGTCAGACTTGGTGCCGAGCTCGTTGTGGAATTTGGCTTCTACCATCATCAGCTTGACGTCGTTATAAGCGACCACATCCACTTCGTGTGACACGCATCCCCCGAGCACCGTCTGGCGAGTCAGGCACTGGAAACCCTTGGCCCGCAAAATCTCCGCCACAAAATCCTCGAAGGGAAAGCCAGACGGTCCCAGGTCCATAACCGCCCGGCGCAGAGAATAGCTTCTCGCCACCGGCCTACTTATGCCTTGAAGAACCAAGAAAGCGTGCCGATAGATATCGTGCGTTGACATGCCGTCATGAAGCTCGGGCAAAACATGCGTCATTACTTGCTCAATAGCTTCTTCCGCCGCACCGGAGTGGTAAAGCGAGGCCTTTAATTTTTCCGGGTCGAAAGTTTCGCGCTGGCCATTGGCCTTGACGATGGTTATCTCTTCCGCACCCGCCGCTTTTGACTTCCGCACTTCTTGCACTATCTCTGACATATTTTAATTATATCAGATTTGAAAAAGCAAAAGAGGTTTTATACTAAAACCTTATCCATTATTGCGCCACCAAGGCAGTGGTCGCTAGAATAGAAGACAATCGATTGACCGAGCGATAGACCGCGGACCGGTTCTTTAAACCTGATAGAAAGTTTCTTACCAGAAAGAGAGAGTGCGCAGGGTAATTTTTCTCCTCTGTAACGAATTCTTGCGATGAGTTCTTCTGATTCCGGTTCATTAATCCAATTCACATCTTTGAGAAGCACCTCTCGGGGCGAGAGCTCGAGAATTTCCGATTCACTATCCGATACCAGAATACTATTAGTCCTCGCATTTTTGGCCACCACGTAGAACGGCCCGCTCTCCGGACCCTTTTTTGTTACTTCAAACCCGTGCCTCTCTCCAATGGTGTAGTAGATAAGACCTTTATGCTTCCCTATCACTTCTCCATCCGTGTTCATAACTCTACCTGGTTTGGTCTCGATGTAGTGCGAGAGAAATTTTTCCATGTTGACGTCACCGATGAAGCAGATGCCCTGACTATCTTTCTTCTCCGCTACCGGCAGTTTATATTTTCGCGCGAGCCTTCTTACTTCCGATTTCTCCAGATTCCCAACCGGGAAAAGCGTATGTGAGAGATCCTCCTGTGTTAAGGTCCAAAGAAAATAACTCTGATCTTTCTCTCCGCTCCAATAATGTCCGGTGGCGATATAGTCAGCCCCCATTTCTTTCGCTTTCTGCCAAAAGATTCCGAATTTGATTTCGCGGTTACATAGCACGTCCGGATTGGGCGTCCGTCCTGCTTTGTATTCGGCAAGCATTTTGTCCACCACTGCTTGCTTGTATTCCTTTTCAAAATCAAAGAAGAGAAACGGAATATTAAGCGCAATACAGACCTTCATAGCGTCGCGCCGCTCTTCCCGCCAAGTGCAATGAGACGAGCCCCCGGCTCCTCTCATCCACTCGGGCTGCCAACCTTTAATAAATACTCCAGTAACGTCGTAACCTTGGGCTTTTAAAAGCGCTGCACTTACAGCAGAATCTACGCCTCCGGACAAAGCTACAAAAACCTTACTGGATATACTGCTGTTTTTTGGCGACATGTTCATCGAAAGTACGAGAATAGTACATTTGCCCGTTGTCGCCGGTCAAGTAGTAAAGATATGGCGTGGTAGTCGGATGAAGAGTCGCTTGTATAGAAAGAAGGCCGGGGTTGTTGATTGGCCGCTCCGGCAGGCCTTGAAATTCGTATGTCTTCGTCTCCACATCAACTTGCAGAGGCATACCGAGTTTTAACCGTTTCCAGAGCACATCCGAGACCATCTCCCGATCTTCCTGATTGTTGGCCTCTCCCTCAATAAGCGAGGCTACGATTATGATTTCTTCAAGAGTGCGTCCGGAGAGCTCTATCTCCGGCATCACTGGGAAGACCTTCTTCGTGAAGTTGTCGCGAAAGAGTTTTATGGTCGAAGAGGCGGTAGCCGTTACCGGCACGAAATAAGTATCGGGGAAGAGGTAGCCTTCGGGCGCGATGCGCTCGAAGAGGTCGTTGTCAAAGAAAGAAAACTTTTCGTTGTCGAAGAGGGCCGAAATTTTGTTTACGGTAAAACCCTCCGGTATAGTCAATTTGACGGTCTCGATACGATGGTCGCCGCGGAAGATTCGCCAAGCTAAGCCGAAGGTGCTTTGCGACCGGTTGAGATAATATTGCCCCGCTTTCATCTCCTTTTCTCCACGCAAAAGAATGGAAACGGTACGGAACCAGAACGGAGAGCGTATGACGTTTTCTTCTTCGAGTAGTTTGCTTAAGGAATAAAGTCCTGCGCCTTCAGGCACGGTAATGATCGAACCGGTCGGGAACGATTGGGGAGGCATAAGGGACCAGACTATCAATAAAAAGATAATTCCTAATATGAACAGATAGAGGCGTCTATCTTGAAGTAAAAGATTCATACTAAATCGGCAGATTCGCGGGTGCTTCCGCCTTCTTCGACGGAGCGCGGGAGAGGGTGGGCGTGGTAGCCATAGCCCCCGGCAGGTGGAAAAGCGTGGCTAGTTCTTCGGTAGTTAGAATGTAGGACTTGCCGTTGAGATTCTTGTAAGGAATATTGAAGAACGAGCGTCGTTTGTAGGCATTGAGGTGCGTTCTCTGCAATTTTCTTTTCATAATGTCGTTGAAGTCCTGCCAGGCGTGAGTGATGCTCATGAATTTATCCGGCCTGATGCCATTTAAATTATGAGTGCCGAACTGCCGCGTTGAGCCGATAAGCCCCATGCCTCTGGTCTTCTCATAATCATCTTTGGGAGCGACGTAGAGCATGCGCATCATGGCATCGAAGGCAAGTTTGCCGGCATTGCGTTCTATCGACTTAATGGTGTCTTTTTGACTCTCGGAGAGAGTCATCATGCTCTGGGATTTACCTTCTTCCGGCTTAATGAAAGATTCTTCCTCGATGATTTTTTTAATCTCATCCTTGATTCCGCCTTTCCAGTCCGGCTTCAAAAGAAGCTTGGCATCGAGGAGCCCCTCCTTCCTATGTGCTTGTATCATTATTTGAATGCCGGCAATCTCGCCAGATTTTAAGGTGCCGAGATACTCGATAAGAGGCGTCAATGGATCGACCGCTTCTTCCTGTTCCTTCAGCTTGGTTTTATCGAGCTGATAATCAATATAGGTCTTGATGGGATAAGCGTCTGGCTTGTTGAGCTTGGTGGTAATGCCCCAGTAACTAAACTTCTCCGGGTCATAGACAAGGTCGAGGGCGTAGTCCTTGACCTCGACAACCTGAGCGCCCGGATATTGAGCGTAAATTCTTGATTCAATGATTTTTTTCCAGCGCGGCAAAGACCAGATGAAAAATTTCACCTCTCCTCCGATAGAAACTATCTCTAGAGAAAACCAGTCGCGCAGCTTCCCTTCCCAAAAGGTGTCAGCGGGGGTGCTTAAGGCCGCCGGTTCCCAGAGCCCATCGAATACGAACTCCATGCCGGCCGGCGTTTTGGGCACGTCTTTGGGAATTTTTATTTCAAGGAGAACGCTGCCTTGCTCATTCATCCAAAGGCGGCGGATATAATCTAACCACAGATGGAAAGCGATGTTGAGCGAGAGAACAGGAAGCCATATGGGCCATGACCTAACAAGGATATCCAGAGTTTGTAAAAATACTTCTTGTTCAAAAAGAGATAAGAAGTCTTCTAGCATTCTTTCATTCTACACGGATTCTACACGTTTGAGTAGCGACTCTCTTTGTCTTTTTTGAAATATCTCGGGTTCTGGAGATTGACGAGAATGGTGTTTTCTTTAACGTAGCGTTCTTTCAAAACTTTTTCGACAATTTTTTCTTTGGTTAAAGGCCCTTCTTTTTCCAAAATTTTTTTGATGACATCCTTGACCACGCCGGACATATAGCCCCATTCGGCGAGTGCATAGAGGCCGCGGCCAACAAGCACGAAGCGCGAGTCCTTGATGAGCTCGTTGTGGGTAGTAGCCACATGGGCTTTCTTATTGAAATATTGCGAGATGGCCTTAGCCACTTCCTTGAAGTGGATTGGCGAGCCGTGCTTGCGTATGACAAGAAAGGCGTAGTCGCGCATGCCTTTGGCATTGACGTTGGGCGATGAAGCGCGCCCCCATTCGCCTAAAGGATTCTTACCAATTTTGTGGGAGATGGAGAGCCAGCGCTTGATGACTTCTTCGTTCTTGTACTTTTCATTGATATCTTTGACCTCCTCCAAGAAAGAGCTGATCAAATCGCCTTCAAAGACCAGTTCATTGTCAGAAAGTTTGGAATAGAGCTTGCGCAAACCGTTGTGAATTTTATCCGCCAGTTCTTGGTCAATATGCCAGCGATGTCTAAACTCATCGTCCTCTTTTTCGCGCTTGAATTCTTCGCCAATTACCAAGAGAAAATGGAAATGGTTTTGCGTACTTGGGTCTTTGGCCAAATGCTTCAAGAGGTCTTTCTCGGCAACAAGGCCGCCAAGTTCTACTATGACAGCCTTGAGCTCGGCAAAGATTGTTCCCCCTTCTTCGTATTGCTTCGACTTCCTGATGGCGGAGAGAGAATGATTCTCGATCTGGCGCACACGCTCGCGAGTAATATTATATTTCTTGCCGATGGCGTCGAGAGTAAGACGAGTCGCTTTGGCCCCCAGCCCATAACGGCTGGTGATAACATCTTGAGCGCGTTTCGGCAGAGCGGACAAAAGGCGCTTGGTCACCTCTTTCGGTTTGAAGCTTAGGTCGATCTTTATCATATTTAACCTATTTCTATCACTGCCAGAATATTATGTCAAGCGAGGTCAGGAAACCACAATATTGACAAGTTTTCTAGGGACATAGATGGACTTTTCAACATTTTTATCCCCAAGCCATTTTTTGATCTCTGGCAAATCCAGAGCGTTTTTTACCGCTGCGCTTTCTTCTACATCTCTAGGAGCCGTGAGGCTTCCTCTCACCTTACCATTGACCTGTACCACGATTGTAACATTCTCCGACACCAGTTTTGTTTCATCGTACTCGGGCCATTTTTCTTTGTGAATTGAATCGAGGTGCCCAAGCTCGCGCCACAATTCTTCCATTATGTGTGGCGCGAATGGTGCAAGAAGTTTTAGTAAAGTTTCGTATTCTTCTTTAGAAATTTTCTCTCGCTTTTCGAGGTCGTTAGCAAAGATCATTAATGTTGAAACAGCAGTATTGAATCCGAGTGCCTCAATATCTTCAGAAACCTTTTTGATGGTTGAGTGTATTAAGACCTCGCTCCCAGAGGTCGGACCTCTGGAATCAGCATTTGAGGTCCGACCTCTAAGTCGCCAGACTCTTTCCAAAAATCTTCTCGGTCCAGCGAGCGAACTGTCATTCCACTCTATCGCTTGCTCGAACGGACCCATGAACATCTCATAGAGGCGCAAAGTATCGGCCCCAAACCGTTCTACGATAGAGTCAGGATTTATCACGTTGCCTTTCGATTTGCTCATCTTTTCCCCTCCTTCGGCCAAGATAAGACCGTGTGATGTACGTTTCTTGTATGGCTCATCGACCGGCACTACACCAATGTCATACAGGAATTTATTCCAAAAGCGAGAGTAGAGAAGATGGAGAACGGTGTGTTCCATGCCACCGTTGTACCAATCCACCGGTATCCAGTATTCCAGTTTCTTTTTATCTGCTAGAGCTTGGTCATTCTCCGGATCGGTGTAGCGCAAGAAGTACCACGAGGAACCAGCCCAATTGGGCATCACATCTGTCTCCCTTTTAGCCTCGCCTCCACATTTCGGGCAAGTGGTATTGACCCAATCGGTTATATTTACGAGCGGAGATTCTCCTGTATCAGTCGGCTGATAATTCTCAACCTCCGGAAGTGTTACCGGCAGATCTTTTTCCGGAATGGGCACAATACCGCATTCGTCACAATGCACGACCGGTATGGGCTCTCCCCAATATCTCTGCCTAGAGAAAATCCAGTCTCGAAGCTTGTATTTAATAACTTTCTTGCCGAACTTTTCTGTAATTTTTTCTCTAGCTTCTTCGCTTTCCAGTCCATCAAAGCCGTCAGAATTTATGAGAATTCCTTCCCCTGTATACGCAGAATCTAAATTAATCCTGTTTAAAAGCTCTCCTGCCTCAGTATGTTTGAGTTCTTCTGGAGCAATCTCACTGTCAGGTATCCAGACGAGTTCGTACTTATACTTCTCTTCTTCTGAAACTTCATCTCTCTCTTCATCAATAAGCTCTGCAAGTACTCCTTGGGTATGCGCGATGCGATTCTCATCTTTGTGCGTAGCGAAAAACTCATTATGTACCGGGCCGCCAAGAAGTTTTATAATTTTTACGTTCTTGTATCCTGTTTCTTCCTTAATTTCTCTTATTGCAGCTTCTTCCGGAGTCTCCCCTTCTTCAATACCTCCCATCACGAATGTAGTCCATGGGAGTTTCTTCCACTTCAGAGTAAGAATTTCATTCGTTTTAGGGTTGCGAACTATTACAATTACCGCATTTCTGAAAATTGTTTCTTTTCCTTCCTGATGCGGATTGCTGGGATCGGTAAGCTTGGGAATTATTACATGCCTTATCGGCAAGTCATGCTTCTTGGCAAATTCATAGTCACGCTCGTCGTGTGCCGGCACAGCCATAATGGCTCCGGTGCCATAATCACCATATACATATTCAGCTTCCCAAATCGGAATCTCTTCGTTGGTAGCTGGATTAGTAACATATCTGCCGGTAAATTTATCCTCCTTGCCTGCAACAACTACAAAAGTTGCTCCAAAAATAGTATCCGGACGAGTAGTGAAGACTTCTACATCATCAAATTTTATAAGCGCACCTTCAGATTTCCCTATCCAATTTCTCTGTTGCACTTTTACTCTCTCCGGATAGTCTACTTCGTCTAAACCAGAGAGAAGTTTGTCTGCGTATTTTGTAATAGCGAGCATCCACTGCTCTTTTTCTTTCTGTTCTACAGGGGTGCCGCAACGCTCACACACAGCCGCTTGCCCTGAGCTTGTCGAATGGGTCAGCACCTCTTCGTTTGCCAAGCCGATCTTACAACTCGGACACCAATTAATAGCTACCTTTGCTTTATAGGCCAGACCTTTCTCTAAAAATTTTAGAAATATCCACTGCGTCCATTTGTAATACTTCGGGTCAGTGGTGTTAATCTCGCGCGACCAGTCGAAAGAAATGCCAAGTGACTGGATCTGACGACGAAAAGTATTGGTATTTTCTTTCGTAACCTGCCGCGGATTCTTGCCAGTTTTGATAGCGTAATTCTCTGTCGGTAAGCCGAAAGCATCCCAACCAATAGGATAAAGCACATTATAGCCTTCCATTCTTCTCTTCCTCGAAATAACATCAAGGCCTATGTACGGACGAGGGTGCCCAACATGAAGACCGTCTCCGGAAGGATATGGGAATTCTATGAGTGCATAGTATTTCGGTTTCCTTGAAGAATCTTCAGCTTGGTAAATTCCAGATTTTTTCCACTCTTGCTGCCATTTACTCTCTATCTTTTTAGGATTGTACTCATGCATTTAGATCTTCGATCTTACGGGGTAGAGTTCTGGATCAATAATGCGGTCGAAGCAGGTACGGCCGGCTTCGTGGCTCCAGTTCTCCGCGTCTTTTCCGATTGCTATCGTTCCAGGATATGAGGGGTGCGGCATGAGACCGATGCCATTAAAGCCTTCCTTATTGAAAGTGGCGCAGAGTTCGAACCCAAGGTTGCCGGTCTTTTTGTACTCGTATGATTCTTCGGTTTTCGGATCAGTCGGAATCATGTAGCCGGAAATGGGGTCTCTAAGCTGTTCGAGAGAATTCGGCAGAGTGCCTTTTTGCTGATAGTAATTGACCACTTGCCACTGGATACTCTGGAGATCCTGGACTCTCTGATTATCATACCTGCGCTCCCTTTGAGCTTTCGGCGACCCGACCACCATGAAGCCCAAAATTATCGAGCCGATTACCACAACCAACGCGACAATTCTCCAGATATTTCTCTCGCGCGACGCAATTTGATTTCTGATCTCGCGAAGGTAGTAAATAAACACTCCGCCCGCGATAGCCAAAAGCGCCAGGACTTTCAAGAGAAAGCCTGTTGTTAGCTCCTGACCGTCAAGATACGTGTAAATCAGAGTGATTAGATCGCCCGCCACAACCGCTCCGGCAATAAAGAGTGTGATGTACGCGAGCCATCTGCGCACGAGGGATTCCCGCAGTTGGGGTTCAGCTACATAGCTTTTCTGTAAAAGCCACGATAGGAGAAGAAAGAGCGGAAACGCCACGATAAGAGTGGCTACCTGGAAGCTTATTGACGGGAAATAATATTGATAGGCGTTAGTAACTTTCGGATAAGCGAAGTTTATTGCCTCGAAAAGAAGAGTGATAAGGGCAATGGCGCTCGCATAGAAAGTGACAATAGCGCCCAAATGCAAGAAGAAATTTTTAGCAGTCATTTTTGTATTCATATAAGTTAACTTTCAGCTGACAGTTTATAGCTTACAACTTTTAAATCAGGAACTCAATGACATCACCATCTTGCACTATATATTCCTTGCCTTCCGTTCGCACCCAGCCTTTGGCGCGAGCCTCTGCGTAAGAACCGGCCTCCAAAAGCTTGTCATAATGGATGACTTCCGCGCGGATAAATTTTTCTTGAAAGTCTGTGTGAATTGCCTTCCCTGCTTCCGGCGCGGTTGATCCTCGCCTAGTGGTCCATGCTCTGCTTTCTTTCTCTCCCGTGGTAAAGAAAGCTATTAAGTTTAGAAGTTTGTACGACTCGTTTATAAGTTGATCTAAACCTGTACCGAAGATTGGATCCACTTCAATCAAAGGTCCAACCTTAGAATTCAATTCCAAAGGTCGGACCTTGGGTGCCGCTTCGGAAAAATTCAAGACATAAAGCGTGGGCTTTTTAATTTCGGCCGTTTCAAGTTCAAGATTAATAATTTCAATATCGAAAAGAGGGTCTACTTTTTCATGGACGTGAATTATGTTCGAATCTTGAAAAATTCTGACTACTTCAATAATTGCATCCACTTCGCGGATATGAGAAAGAAATTTGTTGCCGAGCCCTTCCCCCTCCGAAGCACCTTTAACCAGTCCGGCAATATCTACGAATTCCACCACGGCGGGAATTACTTTTTTAGACTTGCTTAGCGCCGCTAACTTATCGAGTCGTTCATCCGGCACCGGTACAATGCCGACCGATGGGTCAATGGTACAGAAAGGATAATTCTCTGTTGGCACACCCTTCTTCGTAAGAGCATTAAATAACGTCGATTTCCCAACATTAGGTAAACCTACAATGCCTATATTAAGGGCTGAGTATGACATGAATTAAAGGTAGCTAAAAAATGATTGAAAGTAAAATTATTTTCCTCCTGAGTGGAGAATCGTCACCAGTGCCAAGCGATGTGGATCCGAATTACATACCTGGCTACTGGTAATTGGCGTGTGTGCGGTAAGTTTTGAGATATCGGAGATTAGCGATATTTAGGATAGAAAAGTGCTTCCTAGATTCCTCCTAAATACCTATATAGTCCTAGATCTCAAAAAGTCTTAAAAGGTTTTAAAAGTTTGCTTTTATTTTTCAGCAAATTTCCTCAATCTAGCAGTATTTAGAGTCATATTTTTATTAAAATAGGCAAAAAAGTGAAATTGCGCTGATATATGTATCAACTTATGTGCTGACTAATGTGAAATATTGGGTATTTCCAATCATGACCTCAGTGCATGCATTACTTTTGCAATGACTTTATCCGGCATTCCTTTGGCTTCATGCTCCCATATTCTTATGACACGCCATCCCATCTTCTTTATTTTTCTGTTTATCTCTTTATCACGCGCACAGTTTCTTTCAAGTTTAGTTTTCCAGTATGAAATGTTGGAGAGCGGAACCCTGCTATGCAATTTGCATCCATGCCAAAAACAGCCGTCAATAAAAACTGCCAATTTTTTATTCGGAAAAGCAATATCAGGCTTGCCGATTATTCCAAGATAATGCTTGCGGTATCGATACCCAGCATTATGAGAAACACTGCTTAACTCTTTAAGAAAGTTGTTCTCCAGTTTTGTATTCTTTGCCCGTATGCGGGACATTATCTCGCTTCGTTTTTTCTTCGTAAATGTATCTGGCATCGCTAGAACTCAACATAATACTTGTTTTCCTCGATTTTATAAAATCTCAAATTATCTTTCCCGTATTTGGCTAATGTCTCAGAGGTTATTGGCGTTAAGGGTGCTAAAACTCCGCTATTCTGGAGCTTGCTTTTAATCCACTCTCCGAGAATGGTTAATTTAGGAGTAGATCTAATATTTTTATAATTATCTCCGCTTGTCATCATATTCATTACGTATCCATCACTAGTAAAAGCAGTAAATTCTCCCTGGGGATATATAGAAAGGCTATTAATTTCTCGCGGGGCTATAAGCTCAACCTCATACCATTGTCTGGGTTTAATTTTCCCCGTTGCTCTGGACCATCTTCCTTTTCCGAAATATGCATTAAGATTTGATTTTTCCGAACTTGCGGCTCTTGTGAGGGGATAATCGAAATATTGCAGACTGGCTGTGTCGATGGTCTCCGGATCATATCTTTCAAGATCATCGAGAGTCTCTATTGCTATTCTTTTCTTGTATTCGTCTGTTCCAAGCGCAGCTATATCCGCGTCTGCTATTGAAACCGAATTATCTTGATTGAATATATAATCGATATACCCATCGAGACCTGTTCTTGCATCTTCATCGAGTATCTCTGCATTGCATTCAAGGTTTTCTCTTAAACCGCTGATAGAAAAATTGGAAGAACCTACATAAGCTCTCCCGCTCCCTTCTCCTTTAAAGCTGTATATTTTCCCATGAAATCTCCTTGAGTAGCATACAAAAATTCCGCTTCTATCCGATAACGACTTGAGTTTTGCATCCACTTCCCGTAAATGTTTCAGCTTTTTAGCAGATAGCCCTTCATGGAAAGCCATTCCAACTAAAAGGCGAAAGCGTCCTCCATTTTCTGCTATTCGATAAAATTCCGGCTCAAATTCACTTACGATGTCATCTGATACATATCCGCTAGCGATGGCTGCATCTGTGGAGCGAGGGAGTTCTATTTTGACTGCATCTAACAGGCTGCCACCATGAGTGTCTTCATTTGAGTAAATCATCCGACTAATTTCAAAAATTCCTTAATAGCCTTGGCTATTGGTCGTATGCCGATAGGAGGCACGGAATTTCCTATTTGTCTCCTAACCTCAGTTATTGAGCCTTCAAAAACAAAATTATCCGGATATCCAAATAAGCGCGCCCTTTCCCTATTTGTCAAAGGTCTTAACTCAAAATAGTGGTATCCCCATGTTCCTCCGCCACCGCCTGCAATAATAGTTGTAGATGGTTTATCTGGATGGAGTCGGCGATAAACATGGGATATCAAACCCTTAACATAGTGCGGAGATTTTTTCGGTATGTTCATAAAATTTCCGCCCGGAGGGATCAAACGCAGTTTTGCCACTGTGCCAGGATAAATCTTTTGATGTTCATTATTGAAAGGCACGCTTTTTACCCCCCTTAATGCCTCTTTGGCAGTAATATATGTATTTGGATCATGGGTTGATCTTGGCATTTCAAAATCCCTTTCCAAATCATTGCGAACTCCAATAATTAACACTCTTTCCCTCAATTGAGGAGCTCCGTAATTGGCAAAATTTATTAGATGCGCCCTGACGCTGTAACCAGCTTCAGCAAAATCCTTTTTTATCTGCTCTACAGCCATTCCTTTATTTGCACTCAGCAAGCCTTTTACATTTTCAGCGACAAATATTTTGGGCTGTTTAGCAACCACAATTCGCACAAATTGCCGGTAAAGATTTCCACGCTCTGTTTTGAGACCCATACGCTTCCATATCACTGAAAAATCTTGGCATGGAAAACCGCCCAGGACTACATCGCACTCAGGTATTTGATCATCAGAAATATCAACAATACTTCCCTCAACTATGTGATTTCCAAAATTCTTTTTGAAAGTTTCGCAAGCCCAGTGATTTAGATCATTAGCCCACACAAGCTCGAAACCTTCTTGTTTGAAACCCAAGTCTATCCCGCCTGAACCTGAAAAAAGAGATGCAACTTTTAGAGACGCAACTTTCTTCTTAACTTCTGATCTTGAGGTGGTTTGTATCTTAGGAGGACTGGCAACTGGCATGTCTTTATTCTACCTGATTTTCCACAGAAAAGCCGCCCTTAATTATGGTCTATTTGCGCCTTAACAAGGCTAAATATAGATTTTGGCTGTGGATAAGCTCATGTTTCTATCCTAGTCTGTGCGGAAACACTGGATAGATATAATTATAACGCTTTCTGACTTGGATACTCCCCCTCCCCTTCACCCTCATAATGCAATTCTGGACCGTCAAACCACTTATCGCCTTGAATAAGCTGTCCTTGAATGTGGCAAAAATATGACTCACGCTCTTTCTTCCTTAAATTATCATAAGTGAATCTGAACTCCTTTACATGCTTACCTTTCCATCTTAGTGGAGCATCAATAAGCCCATCTACAAGAGATTTAATAAACAAAGCCTTTTGATCTGTATCTAAGGAGATACCCAAAACGGAGAGTTCATCAAATAGTTTTACAAATTTAAGAGGAATGACGATTTTTTGTTCAGCAACCTCTATCCCTCCTCCCTTACGAATATCATCGATTGCCTCGTCTAGCTTTTCAAAGAACTCGATAAGATGACGAGGTCTATCAAGGTCAGTATGAACAAGCCAATCGCGATAAAGCCTAATAGTTGGGAATTCTGATTCTCGACCTCTATCCTCCGCAAACTTGTTTAACTGAACTAGAGAATATAAGACTGAAACCTCATTAATATTTTTGGCAAGTGCATCTTTAGCCTTTTTAAGTAAGTTATCCCAATAGCTTTTCATCTCTATAGTCATCTATTTCCAAATAATTTTTGCGGTCTTGGTAGTTTTACGATAAAGGAGAATGGTACGGCATGTGTCATTGTGTTCAGACCATGCCTACAGATAATTTGGACATTTACTTTTATTCTCCTATTCGCACGAATTAGAAATATATTTATTTCGCCAACATAAAGCTAAATTACTCGCCACGTGGCCGCGTGAGACACTCCGTGTCTTTTACGCGGCTTTCCTACCGAGACTGTAAACTTTGCGTCTGATGCGTTCGCGGCGGCCAGTGCTACCGAAATGTTTTAGGTAACCAAATTTGCGCACACGGATGGGTCCGAAACCGGCAAACCAAAGGATTCCCTTTCTAAGCTCGTTGGTCGTATCGCCGAAAATTAATCTCTGAACAAAAGGAATAGTGTCGGAAGTGACGAACATGGTAGCGCTTCTCCCTTTCAAGAGTTTCTTCCAACTAAATTGACTAGTAAATTGAAAAGCAAATCCCGGCATCCACACTCGGTCGAAGAGCCCTTTAAGAAGTGCCGGCATAGTTGACCACCAAGACGGGTAGAAGACCACGAAGTGTTCACACCAACGCATATTCTCTTGGAAAGAAAGTAAGTCTGGCTCGAGTTTCTGAACCAGACGATAACCGTGGTGCAAAACCGGGTCGAATTGCATATCGGAAATATTCATGCGCCTGACTTCGTGCCCGACCTCTTCCGCTCCTCTTTGATATTCGTCGGCCAGAGTGCAGTTGAAGCTGTCTTCGTCCGGATGACCGAGAAGAATAAAAATCTTCTTCTTTCTCATTATTCTTGCATTATTTTCTGCAGTTCACTTTGATGCCTGCGCATGACCATCATGGTCGCACTCAACTCGCTCTGGCCGGCCTTGGTCAGCTTCTGGACCTCGTCACCGATTTTTTTGAAAAAGTCAGGATGTTTCTCCATAACATGGAGAAACATCTCCCGCTGTGCTTCCGGCACATCTTTCAACTTATACTTCAGTGCCTGCTTCAGGAAAAAGTCTTTAATTCCCATCATGAGCTAGTATACAGGTTCTAGAAGCCGGGTGCTAGAGGTTAATGGCACAGAGTCTTTTGAGTTCGAGAAGGTCGATAGCGGTGAGAGAATCCGCTTCGCCTTGGTTTAATTTATACATGACTGCTTTCGAATCTTCGACATGCTCAAGGCCTAAGGCGTGGCCAAATTCGTGGGCAAGCACCCGTAGTAGTTTCTCGCGACTACTGAATTCATAAACATCAATTTTTTCTCCCTCCGCACTCGTTGAGTAGATACCGCCGGCAAAAGTCTCTCCGCGGGAAGCGCCCACGGTATTGAATTGTTCAACATTGAGATCAAGCGCACGAGCTATACGGTTGAGGCGACCGATTAGAGTGTTGAGCTCTTTAACTTTTTGATTCAGTCTACTTTCAAGAGCTTTAAGCTCGGTAAATTCCTTTTCAAGCATCTTTCTTTCTGCTTCCAAGGATTCAAACTCACTTTTCGAGTTTCGTGGTCCTTGATTCCATGCTTCTATATGCTTTTCGTATGCCACATTTCTTTCGTCAAATATTTCGACCAGCGCATCGTAGCCGTTCTCAAACGTTTCAAATTCGCTTTTTAAAACGATATATTTTGACTCCAGCGCGCGATAGGTCTCTTTATCTTCTTTCACTTCACTCTCGATTTCTCCCAGCTCTTCAGTTACCTCCTGTCGATAGTCGTAGATGAGATTAATGTGTAGAAGAGCTTCTTCCGGAGAGTAAACAAAAAGTTCTCGGTTAATCGGCTTCTCCCAGGTCGCTTCTGCTTCAGCGATAGCTTGGAGAAATGTCTGTTGAGTCAGACCAAAGCGGCGATCGAAAATACCGATGGTATAAGCAATCGGTTCGGTGCAGGGCGCGGAAGCTTCTTTTACTCTCGTTAAGTTCCAAACGGAAAAACCGGCAATCAAAACAGTAAACAAAACAATCGTCTTCAATTTATTTCTTAGAGGAGAGAATCTTGTACATACCAGTGCCGCAGACAGTGCAAATGCCTTTGGCGGCCGGACGTCCCGGCTTGATTTCAACCCTTTGTACGTCCTTCATTTCCCTCTTTTCTTTGCACTTCACACAATATCCGATAACTTTTTCGTCCATTTTGGTTAATTTGATTATTAAATGGTATCTCTAACAAATAGCATATATAAAGAAAAGAGCAAGGATACTATTCTTTCTTTCTCTTTTCTTTATAGAAATACCGGAGCGGCGGAGCAAGCGAAGTGAGAATGATTAGGAAGACTACCGGCAAGACATAGCGGTCGGCATTCGGGATAATATTGCCGAAAAAGTATCCTGCCGCCGTTACCCCTACTGCCCAGAGAAATGCACCGATAAAGTTATAGAGGACAAAGGTTTTATATTTCATTTCCCCCACTCCCGCCATCACGGGCGCGAAGGTTCTAACAATTGGAATGAAGCGCGCGAGTACTATGGTCTTCGCACCATATCGTTCGAAAAAGCGGCGCGTTCGTTCAACATTTTCCGGATTAAACCAGAGGGATTTCGGCTGGGAAAAAACTTTAGGTCCCACTTTTTTCCCGAACAGATACCCGACAGAATCTCCAGCAAAGGCCGCAATTAAAAGCAACGGCATCAATATCTCTACACGTAAATAATCTTGAGAGGCGAGAAACCCCGCCGTAAATAGTAGACTATCTCCGGGCAGAAAGAGCCCGAGCAATATCCCCGACTCGGCAAAGATAATGCTAAAAAGCCCGAGGTATCCGAAGGCTTTTATGAGACTTACAGGATCAAATACATCAAGCATGTGGTGGTCATTATACCAAAAAGTTCGGACTTACTTCGCGTTGTTTGATTGCGCGAAAAGTGCTAAAGTAAAGACATGATATCCGCTTTCTTGCAATGGTTGTTTACTTCCTATTTCGGTACCGCAAGCACACTCGCTATATAATCATGAGCAAACAAACTACTTTCGCTATCATAATAGTTGCCCTGCTCATCGGAGGAGTGTTTTTTCTTGGTCGTTCGCCCGAACAATCAGAACAAAGCGGCAGTTTCGCTAATACCGCCCTCGCCGCAAAGTTTGAGGAATTATCCCAAAGCGGCAATTCGTCTTGTTCGGGCACATTCAAAGATTCAATAACCACCATGCCGGATGACGCGCGGCTCAAGGGTTCATGTTGCAGTCCGATGAGCGTGCATCGTTATAGCGAGCAGGTTGAAGGATTAGTAAAATTCAAGGCCGTTGCCGGTCAGAACATCGCAGAAATTCCCGATGATCCCTATAATATCGAAGCAAGACTCGCAAAAGAACTGATGTCTTATTACGACATGGAGCTTACGCCAGATGAACAGAAGGCGTATGACTATGCCATGCAAAATTCAAGCGAAAAAGGGCCTTGCTGTTGCAAATGCTGGCGTTGGTATGTGTATGGCGGTTTGGGCAAATACCTTATTAAAAATCACGGCTTCACCGGCGAGCAAGTAACCCAAGTTTGGAATCTCTCGGACGGTTGCGGCGGCGACAGCGAACATCATCATTAACAGCGACGGAGATAAAATCGAAATTCGGTATGAATAACCGCCAATCTTATGACCAAAACAACTCAACAAAATGATAAAGAGTTGCGTCAATGCGAAGAGTGCGGCTTCCAATACGAAGATAAAGAGTGGGCCGAGAAGTGCGAAGCGTGGTGCAAAGAACATCAGAGTTGCAATATCGAAATAACTGCGCACGCAATCCAACAAGAAGACGAGTCCAAAAAAGACACGCTCAAGTCAGAAGACATCAAGTTTCTCACAAAACTTTTCTTCGGGCTTATCGGCATTGCCTCATCGCTTGCTTTCTTCCTGGTCCTATACTGGGTACTTCGTCTTGATTCGGCAATTACCAATGTCATCACCAATACCTACAGCACACCTCTTTATTTCTGGCCGTATGTGATTCTGACGCTTGGGGCGATTGTTCTCTTTGGCGTGAATATATCACTCCTTGTCTATCGCTGGAGGAAGTTTGGCCCCCCGAAATTAAAAACAGAAACGGGCAGCGGAGCCGGAACGGTTGTCAGCATTGCCGCCTCTGCCTGTCCTGTTTGCGGCTCAACGCTTCTTTCTACGATTGGCATTGCCGGAGGACTTGCGGCCTTTCCGCTTCAAGGGCTTGAGCTTAAAGCGCTGTCTTTTGGGTTGCTCGTATTGCCGATATGGCTTACGAGAAGAGATTTAAAAAAACTTGAAGTTGATTGCTTGAGCGGTGTATGTCCTTTGCCAAAAGACCACTCTTTCAAAGAAGCCGACAGGCTCTGGCTTTTGGGATTGGTTGCGGCTGTAATTGCCTTAACTCTGGTCAGTTGGAATATGCTCAAAACCGAGCCGGTAATCGCCAAAGTGTTGAGCCAAAACGGCATTGTTAATCCCAATGACAATACGCTCAACAACGCAAATGTCTCACAAACTGGAAATACGCTTATTGACGAGGTAACCGCAAGGGTTCTGCCGGAGCAAGGATTTCAAAGCAAGATCGTTTTGGGAAGCAGCGTAGTGAAATTAGTTCGGAACGGCGTGATTGAGCGCAATAAATTATTGGCGATCTATCAAGATCGCGGCGGTTTCCCCACTGAATTAAAGGATGTGCTTGATGAGCCATCCCCAAGACCGATTCTTCTTACGCGAGAAAATGCAAACTACTATGTGAATCTCTTGTGGCCGCTTGGACTTGCTAACTATATGTCATCCAATAAGCAAAGTCCCATTCTTGGCAAATCGCTCTTTAATTTTGCATCCACTGGCGGCTGGAACTTAGGCAAGGAAGAAAATGGCGGCGCGTACTTCAATAAATTCAAAATAGTTGAACTTACGCCGGAACAAGAGGCGTTAGTCACGAAAATTGCTCAAAATGCTTACAGGCCATGTTGCAACAACTCAACCTTTTATCAGGATTGCAATCACGGCTCGGCGTTGCTGGGACTTCTTCAGCTTGGCGCGGCGCAAGGACTTACCGAAGATGACCTTTACCGAGAGGCAGTAGTCTTCAACTCATTCTGGTTTCCGCATAACTACATCCAAACCGCCCTTTACTTCAAGGCGGCAAAAAATACTGACTGGGACAAAGTCGATCCCAAGTTAGTGATGGGCAAGGATTATTCGAGTGCTGGCGGCTGGTACGCCAATATTGACGCAGAAATTAAAAAGCTGGGTCTTACCCCGCAACAAAAAGATGGCGCCGGATGTAGTGTATAAACCAGAAACCCGTCTTCAAAATTTTCCTTCCCAGCGAGGGCGCGGGCGAGGTCAACCTTTCTTCAAATTCGGAATTGTGGACCCTATCGGATTCGAACCGATGACCTCCTCATTGCAAATGAGGCGCTCTACCAACTAAGCTAAGGGCCCCGTGCAACGCCCGAGCTACGTAGGGCGAGGCAAGATGTTTGATTCTAGCCCAAAAGTGAAGCAAAATAAAGCGCTTGCTATTTTATTAGAGGAGTGCTATCTTATTAATTAGAGACCAGAGAGGCGGACCCAGGAGGAGGCCTTCTGGGGGAGTGGAGGGTTCCTCCTGGGTTGCGGCCCGCAGATTTAGCTGAGCCAGATAAGGTTCGCTAATCTGAAGAGGCCGCAGGCGCTTGATGCCCTCCACTCCCATCGTTCTCGTCCACGCCGATTGTGCGTGGACTTTTTGTTTAAAATGATTAATTGATTTGATTAAGAGCCAATTTCAAACAATGCGTGGCAAACTCGCGCGGCTTCCAGCCAGTGTTTTTAAGCGAGCGGTGCATTAGAGAATCTTCGTGAAGTACGGGCACAGAATTAGTTTCGAGTATATAAATTTTCCCTCTGGGAGTGATGATAAAATCCGAGCTTGAATAGTGGCGCAATCCCAGCGCGCGATGCGCCGTTCTTGCCATTTCTTCGACCATTTTTTTCTCTTCGAAAGTAAGAGCAATCCTTTTCTTTGCTACTTCTAACCGCGCGGGCATAAGCGCGTAAAGTTCCTCTCCCCTCGCTCGCTCGACAACGGCGCAACTCACCGTAGCTCCGCGCACGTATTCCTCCACTAGCGCCTTGGACGAATGTTCCAAAGTTTTTCTGACTGAATCCTTAAGTTCTTGGAAAGAATGGGCCAGCCGCACTCCGAGAGCGCTGATGCCAGTAGAGGGTTTAACGATGACCGGATGCAGGTAGTTCCTAAAGATATGCACCAAGCGCTCGTCGCTCGACAGGTCGTTTTCAGTTACCAGTTCCGATTCCGGAGTAAGAAGAGAGTATCTACGGTAGAGGTTTTTGGCCAATTCCTTATTGTGCGAAAAGGAAGAAGCAAGGATACCAGAGCCGATAAAAGACGTTTTCAGTTTTTCCAAAAGCTGCTGGACCTGTCCGTCTTCACCATATGGGCCATGCAAGGCGTTCCAAACAACGTCCGCGCGAGAGAGAATGCGGTGCGGCTCTTCAGAGAGGCCTTGGAAATGCCAGATGCCGTCACGAGCAATAAAGACGTCAAGCGGCTCGTACTCTTCCGGCATCTCACGCAAAAGCGACAATACATAAGCGCCTGTTTTCAAAGAATCATCATAAGCGGGCGAGGGTCCGCCGCGCAAAACAGCGACTTTAATCCTAGTCATAAAAATATTATATCACTAGATTCTGAAGCCCTTGTCACGCAACTTCCTGTGATAACCAATAGCAAAGCGGTGCGCTTCTGAATTCGCGAGAAGGATGTCTTTGTCCAAAGCCGGGCTTCGGACACCGAGAATTTCACGAGCTCTATGTCTTTCGTCTTTAACTACTGAAACGACACCGATAAAGTCCAGACCGGAGTCATCGAGAACTTTTTTTGCCGCATTGATCTGTCCCTTGCCGCCATCAACCACGACTAAGTTCGGGAATCTCCATTCCGGATGCCCCAAGCGCCTTGAAATAATCTCTTTAAAATTCTTAGTGTCATCATTTAGATCTTTTCGGATCTTAAATTTGCGGTACTGGCTTTTATTCAACTCACCGTTTTCCACTACGGTCATTACACCTACAACATTTGTACCGGAAATGTGCGCTATATCGTAGGCCTCGATGCGAAAGGTGGATTTAGGATTTATGATTCTGGATTCAAGATCATGTTTGATCAAGGCAACATCGTGAATATGGTCGAGAGCAAAGAGCTGCTTTTTGACCTTTTTCGCCTCTTCAAACTTCTGCTCTTTGGCTAATCTCTTCATCTCTTTCTCAAGAGATTTGATGAGGATATCCTTCCTGCTTTCAAAAAATAATTTGACGTTTTTGATCTGCTTTCTGTAGTCTGACTTACTTATCCAACCGGCGCAAGGTCCGGGGCAGAGACCGATTTGCGCGTTGAAACACGGCCTACCAACGAGTTTGCACTTCTCATCCCTGAAAGGAAGAGTTTTGCGAATAATTTTTAGCCCTTCTTTTAATTCTCCCGAATGCGGATAGGGTCCATAATCCCCCGCACCACGGGTAATAACGACTTTCGGAAAATCCTCGTGGGTAATAGTGACGAAGTTATAACTTTTATCATCCTTCTCTTTCGAGTTGTAAATCGGCTGATGCTTTTTAATCTCATTTGCCTCAAGAATAAGCGCTTCAAGTACCGAATCTGTTTGGACAAACTCGACTTTATCGGCTTCTTTAAGCATCTTGGCAATAAGCGGCGAACGAGTGAGCAGAATATCATGAGCGAAATAACTTTTGACCCTGTCTTTCAAACTTGTTGCTTTCCCAACATATAAAATCTTTTTGCCCTGTTTGAAGAAATACACCCCGGGTGTGTCTGGTAAGTTAATCTTTTTAATAGACATCATCGTGGCTACCGATGGCGTGTGGATAGATAAATTTACTATCAGAAGAAAAGGCTAATCTATATTGATATGCTATAGAACACGAAAACAGAAAAGAAAGTTTGCCATGTAGTCTGTGCGTCTTGAGAGTGGGATGACGAATATCTTTTTCAAGCAATTTGAAAACAATTTTTATTTTCTTCTCATATTCTGGATTTTTCTGCAAAAATCTAACTAACTTTTTCTCAAATTGTGGGGAGGAGAAGATTTTTCTCATCACTAAGAAAGCTTTGACTTTATATGCTTCATGAAATCAGCAGAAGAATTATAGATTTTGCCTTTACCACTTTTAATTTCCCAGATAGATTGCAAAACGTCAAGTTCTACCAATTTGTGATTGGCCTTCTTGATAAAAGTTTCGAGTGCTTTAGTATTATCCTTCAATTTTATTGATTTTATACCTTCCATATCAATCTATTTTACATAAAATGTTACTCTTTTAATACTTGACTTTTTATATTTTATTATAATAGTATAAAATCAGAAACGGCACCCCAACCGAAGGAGACAAGCTATGGCTATCAAGGTGGCGACAGGATCGCTGATTCAGCAGCAACAGAAACTCATTCGTGAGGCACCGGTCATCAATGGTTTCTCTTATCCCTTCCTTCGCCTGCTTGTAAGCAGAGCAAAGGAATTGGAAGAAGAAGGAGAGCTCGTCGAGCGTAAGTACGACGACTTGTGTCTCCCAACAGTAGCGGGAGCGGCAATACTTCACCAGATCTCCCAGCAAACGTATGGCGACTTGAACAGTACAAACTGGTCAGGCGAAGTACTGATCAACTTCAGAAAGGTCATCGGTCTTCTCAATGCAGCCGAGGAACTTCTCGCTATTTTCGAGAAGTAACCACAACTTGAATCTAGCGCCGACCTGACGAGGTCGGCGCGTTTTCTTATTTCTTTTTTAAAGTTTTCGTTAAATACCTCCCGGTGTGCGTATTGGTATTAGCCACTTCTTCGGGAGTACCTTTAGCCACCAGTTCTCCGCCGCCAGCGCCGCCTTCGGGGCCAATGTCAAGAATGTAGTCGCAAGACTTAATAAAGTCCATATTGTGTTCGATGACAATGACTGTATTACCCTTGTCCACTAATTTTTGGAGAATCTCTATGAGCTTCTTAACATCTTCGTAATGTAAGCCGATAGTCGGCTCGTCAAGAAGATAAATTGTTTTTTCCAAATGCGGACGATAGAGCTCCGAAGCAATTTTCACTCTCTGCGCTTCCCCGCCGGAGAGTGTGGTGGCGGACTGACCGAGTGCTAAGTAGCCGAGTCCAACATCGTTTAGAGTTTTCAGTCGGTCATAAATGGCCGGAATGTCTTCGAAGAAACTAAGCGCTTCCTCAATGGTCATCTCAAGCGTGTCGTAAATACTCTTTTTCTTATACTTCATTTCCAAGGTCTCTTTCATAAATCTTTTGCCGCCACAGACATCACAAGGCACATAGACGGTTGGCAGGAAGTGCATCTCCACTTCTATCACGCCATTACCTTGGCAGGTTTCGCAGCGACCGCCCTTAACGTTGAAGGAAAACCGATTCGGCTTCCAGCCCCTAGCCCGCGCTTCTGCCGTCTCGGCAAAAAGTTCGCGGATAAAGGTAAAAGCCCCGGTATAAGTAGCTGGATTGCTTCTCGGAGTGCGACCAATCGGTGACTGGTCTATAAGGATGACGCGGCCCAAGTATTCCGAGCCCATAAAACTCTGGCAATTATAGGTTTGTGCCGAGCGGTATCGGCGATCAAGCCGCGCTTGTAAATTTTTATGCAAAATCTCGTAGACGAAGGACGATTTACCGGAGCCGGACACACCGGTAACAGCTACAAGCCGCCTAAGAGGGACATCGACATTAAGATGTTTTATATTAAAAATCTTGGCTCCTCTGATTTGTATTATTCCTTTCTCCGCTTCGCGCCGCTTCTCGGGTAATTCTATTTTTTCTTCACCGCGCAGATATGCGAGCGTTAAAGAACCGCTCGTATTTTTAGGCGCAGTTAAAAGATCGTCCAGATTTCCTGATACTACCACTTTCCCTCCGTGCACTCCCGCTCCGTGCCCGATATCAATCAAATAATCGGAAGAATAAATTGTTTCTTCATCATGTTCCACGATAAGAATGGTGTTGCCCAAGTCGCGCAGATTAAGCAAAGTTTTAATCAGGCGGACATTATCTCGCGCGTGGAGTCCGATGGTCGGCTCATCGAGTACATAGAGTGCTCCCACCAGACCGGAACCAAGCTGGCTGGCTAGGCGAATACGTTGCGCTTCTCCGCCGGAGAGCGTATGAGCGCGGCGGTCAAGCGAGAGATATTCGATGCCGACATTAAGCATGAATGAGAGCCGCGCTTCTATCTCTTTGGTCACCACTTTGGAAATATTTTTCTCACGGATGGTTAGTTTCAACTTTTTGAAAAATTCATCGCATTCTTGAATGGAAAGTTTGGTCAGTTCCACGATGTTTTTATTACCGATCAGAATGTGCAGAGCTTCTTCTCTAAGTCGCGCTCCATGGCAGCGCTCGCACGGCTCCGAACCGAATAAATATTTCGTACCAAGGCCGTTGCACTCCGGACAGGCGCCATACGGCGAGTTGAAAGAGAAAAGTCTCGGCTCAATCTCGGGAAAAGAGAATCCGTCTTTGGGACAAGCCCACTTGGCAGACATAAGATGTTTTTCCGTCGGCCCGCCGAAGCCTTTGGCGGAGGAGGCGTCTTTAGTCTTCAGAAGAAGTAGGCCATCGGACTCGTGCAATGCTCTTTCTATCGCCTCACTCAATCTCTCGTCAGCCGACTCTTCTTTTAAATTTATTGAGTCTACCAATACTGATATTTCATGTTTCTTAGTTTTGGTCAGAACGATTCTCTCGCGCAATGAGTGCCTGACTTCGTCTACCATCACCTCGCTGTATCCTTTGCCCAAAAGATCATAGAGAAGCTGATAATATTCGCCCTTTCTCCCGCGAACAATCGGTGACCAAATCTCTATGTCAAGAATGCCGCTTGACACTTTCTTGAGGATAAAGTCTTTGATTTCTTCATTAGAAAGTTTTTTAATCTCAGTGCCGCAGATTAGACAATGCGGCCGGCCGATGCGAGCGTAGAGAATGCGCAGATAATCATAAATTTCGGTAATAGTGGCGACGGTTGAGCGCGGATTGTTGGAACGGGACTTCTGGTCAATGGAAATAGCGGGCGAGAGACCCACGATTTCATCGACATCCGGCTTTTGCATCTGGCGCAGGAATTGCCGGGCGTAAGAAGAGAGTGATTCAACATAGCGCCTTTGCCCTTCGGCAAAGATGGTGTCGAAAGCAAGGGATGATTTGCCGGAACCGGAAAGACCGGTGATAGCGATCACGGCATTGCGTGGCATTTCAACCGTGATGTTTTTGAGATTGTGAGTGCGCGCTCCTTTGACGATAATTTTGCCCGAATCTTTTTTCATACAAAGAAATTCACCCATGCTTAGCGCATAGGGGTATAAGCAACCGAGTTATAGTATCACATCACAGCCTTTTCTCAAGCACTCGAATTTCATCCCGCAAGATGGCGGCGGTTTCAAAGTCGAGATTTTTAACCGCCTCCTCCATTTCTTTCATCTTCGCTTTAATTAATTTCTTAGGAGATTTTTTGAAAAGCTTCTCATCAGTTTCAAGAAGTACATTGACCGCTTGATGATGTTCTCGCTCTAAAGTATCAGTAATATCCTTGATTTTTTTGATGATGGTTTTGGGAGTGATACCGTGCTTTTTGTTGTACGCACTCTGAAGTCTTCTCCTACGCGCGGTTTCATCAATTGCTTTCTTTATTGAGCTAGTTAATACATCTGCATAAAGAATTACTCTGCCCTCGATATTTCTTGCCGCACGGCCGATAATCTGGATAAGCGAGGTTTCGGAGCGCAAAAATCCTTCCTTGTCCGCGTCCAAAATGCCGATAAGTGTCACTTCCGGTAAATCAAGCCCTTCTCTCAAAAGATTGACCCCCACAATACAGTCGAAAATACCCTTGCGGAAGTTGGTCAGAATTTCGATGCGCTCAATCGTTTTGATATCGCTGTGTAAATATTCTGCCTTGAGACCTTTTTCCTTGAGATACTCACTTAAATCCTCGGCCATCTTCTTGGTCAGAGTGGTGGCCATCACCCGACCACCCCTTACTATGGCTTTTTGCGCCTCATCTATAAAATCCATTATCTGGCCCGGATAGACCTCACCCCCTGCCCCTCTCCTAGCTCTAGGAGAGGGTGGCTGTAAGCCAGGTGAGGTGGGTTGTATTGGTCTTATCAAAACTTCCGGGTCAATTAGTCCCGTAGGACGAATTATCTGCTCCACTACTTTTTTGCTTACTTCCCTTTCATACTCAGCCGGAGTGGCGCTGGTATAAATTATTTGACCGACTTTTTCTTGAAATTCTTGAAATTTTAACGGCCGGTTGTCGCGAGCCGATGGCAGGCGGAAGCCGTGCTCAATCAAAGTGTCTTTCCTGCTCTTGTCTCCGGCATACATGCCGCCAATCTGCGGTACCGTTACGTGCGATTCATCAATAATTGTCAAAAAATCGGGCTTGCCCTGAGCTTCGTCGAAGGGGAAATAGTCCAAAAGTGTATATGGTGCCTCACCCGCCTTTTTACCCGTGAAGTGCCTTGAGTAATTCTCGATACCATTGGTATAGCCCAGCTCGCGGATCATGGCTAAGTCATAAGTTGTTCGCCTTTTTAGTCTTTCCGCTTCCAGTAATTTTCCTTCTTTATTGAATTTCATTAATTGCTCATTGAGTTCCTCTTTTATACCCTTCAAGGCGCTCTTAAGAGTGTCTTCGGCAGTAATAAAGTGCTTAGCCGGAAAGAGAAAGAAAACATTTACTTCATTGGTAATTGAGCGCGAGACTGCATCAATCCGTTTGATAGAAGCAACCTTGCCAGCTTCAAGTTCAATCCTATAAATAATTCTCTCGGATATCGGCATAATCTCAATGGCAGAGCCTATAGCGCGGAAAGTTCCAGGTTTAACATCCGTATTGGTGCGCGAATAATGAATACTGATAAGTTCGCGGATAAAATCGGTGCGCGAAACACTCTGGCCTTTCTCAATTTTTAAATTAACTTTCTCGTATTCGGTCGGATTACCTAAGCCATAGATACAGGAAACGGAAGCCACAATTATCACATCTTTCCTAGTAAGAAGTGCCTGTGTGGAGGCATGGCGCAGACGTTCTATCTCTTCGTTAATCATCGCCTCCTTTTCAATATAAGTGTCCGTTACAGGCAGATATGCCTCCGGCTGGTAGAAATCATAGTAAGAAACGAAGTAATGCACGGCATTGTCGGGGAAAAATTCTCGATACTCTTGTGCCAACTGTGCTGCCAGAGTTTTGTTATGGGCAATCACCAGTGTGGGTTTACCGATTTGCTCAATAACATTTGCCACAGTGAAAGTTTTGCCTGAGCCGGTCACGCCGAGCAAGGTCTGATGCATCAGACCTTGCTCGATTCCTTTTACAAGCTCCTCGATCGCTCTCGGCTGGTCACCGGCCGGCTTAAACTCATTGTTTATCTTAAAAATTGCCATTTCATGGCTATATTACTACACTTTTCAACTTAAACCAAATCTCCATTGACTTTTGCATATATTTTATGATATAATTAAATAAGGAGGCCAATATGAAAAGTTTTGTTGGAGTCTTCGGACTCCTTCTGTTTTTGGCTCTCCTCGTGTGGGCTGCTGGCGACTTCGTCAGCAGGTTCCGCGAGAAGGCCGCCTCCGAGCCGTGCTCGGAGGTAAGACAGCTTCTTGGTCAGTGTAAGTGAGCCACTGGCTCACTTGCACATCGCCGCGCGGGTCATCACTGCCGCGCGGCTTTTTTATTTCTGATATTTCGTATACCCAGAAATATCAAGGGCTACCCTTGATACAAAATCTGGAACAGAATCAGAATCAATAATTTGAGATTCTATCCTATCTATCAATTTACAAGAATCAGGATAGCTAGAGTAATGGTAACTTCCTAGAAACTCCTGCGCTTTCTTTTTATTTTTAATTCCATTTTCTTTCCATCCCTTCTCAAGTAAATCTAGACAATTCAAGTGAACATAGCTAAATATATAAAGAAAGTAGCTATCATTATCTATATGTTCCGATCTGAACGGATGAACAAATAGTGGTCCACTGCGCTCGTTCTTTATATTAAAATACATTGAATAAGCAGTCAGAAGCTTCATCATAAAAGTGCTAATCCCATTTTCCACAATTTCTCTCACTATAAAATGAAAATGGTTTGGCATAAGAGAATAAGCGAGGATTGATACAAGCGGCTTACCACGTTTTTGTTTATACAAATCAAGAATATTGTTCTGACCTTTATTTAAGAAATTACTGACATGAAAGTGGTCTTCTTGATTCAAAATATAGAGCAAGGCAAGAAATCTTTCGTAGTCTTTTCTATCTAAAAATATTTTTCTCTTCTCGACTCCCCGACTAAAGAGATGATAATGCTCTTCTTCAACAAATTTTACTTTTCTTTCCATAATATCAAGGGTAGCCCTTGATATTTTAGCATGCTTATCTTTTGGCGATAATAGATTTTTTATAAGTGTCGAGATGCTCTAGGGCCACGCCGGTGCCTTTGGCTACACAGAAGTAAGCGTCTTTGGCTAAAACGGCCTTGACGCCAGTGCGACGAAACATCAGTTCCGGAAAATTGCGCAGTTGGGAAGAGCCGCCGGTCATAATAATACCCCTGTCGATAATGTCTGACGAGAGTTCCGGCGGTGTTTCCTGCAGAACTTCTTTAACCGCTTTAATCATTTCGCGTAATTCTCTTGAAATCGCTTTGACCACTTCGTTAGTCTTAAGTTCAATAGTGCGCGGTAAACCAAGAACGAAGTCGCGCCCTTTGACCGGCATGGAAAGTTCTTCGTCGAGCAAAGTAGCCGAGCCAATCTGAATTTTAATATCCTCGGCCATCTTATCTCCAATAACAAGATTAAAATTTTTCTTGACGTAATCAGCGATGGCGGCATCCATCTTATTCCCTGCTACCTTCACCGAAGTGGAAGCGACAATACCGCCGAGAGAGATGACGGCCACGTCAGTGGTACCACCGCCGATGTCTACAATCATATGCCCCGCCGCTTCCTGAATGGAGATACCCGCACCGATGGCTGCGAGAATCGGCTCCTTAACCACGTAGGCGTTCCTCGCGCCGGCCTTGACCGCCGCCTCTATCACCGCGCGCCGCTCGGTTGAAGTCACTCCGGCCGGCACAGAAATCAGAACATCCGGTTTGAAAAAATTCCACTTACCCAAAGTCTTGTCGATATAGTAGCGGAGCATCGCCTCGGTTACGCGATAATCTGCTATCACGCCGTCCTTCATCGGCCGGTAAGCGATGATATCTTCCGGAGTGCGGCCAATCATGGTCTTCGCTTCCGCTCCGATGGCAAGAATCTTGTTGTCAGCCGAGACTGCCACTACCGAGGGTTCGTTCAAGACAATCCCCTTGCCGGGGACAAAGACCAAGATGTTGGTAGTACCGAGATCAATGCCAAGTTTCTTCGCCATTTGCACAATGATACTATAACGGGATGAAAGCCCAAAAGACCTATCTGGTAGAGGTCATTACAATCAGCAAGAACTCCGGACACGAACCCCTTTCCTACTTCTCGGCTATCAAACTCCAATCAGGCACGTTAGTCAGAGTGCCGATGAGAAAAAGCTTTGTGATTGGAGTAGTGCAAAGTTCTCGAAGCGTTTTGAGCGCCAAGTCAGACATCCGTCGCGCCGCCTTTTCCTTAAAAAAGATTTCTAAAAAGGATATTTATAACGCAAGTCTTGCACCAGAGTTCATAGCTGCCGCAGAGATAACTGCCGCCTATTACGCCACTTCGACCGGAGCAATACTGGGAGCTGTTTTGCCCAAAACTATTCTCGACGAACCGGCTACCTACTTGAAAAATACTGCACGCAAAAAAAGACACGTTGGACATTCTAAAGAAACAATACTCCTCCAGATGGAGATAACAGAGCGCTTCGGGCAATACCGCGCTTTAGTCAGGCAAAGTTTTGCGCGTGGTAATTCGGTTATGTTCATAGTTCCTACCCACCAAGACGGCTTGCGCGCTTTTCTCGAGCTTTCAAGAGGCATTAGCGAATTTGTCCACACTCAAAAGAGCTGGCGCGCGGCCGTGTCTCTTCCGCACCCGATTCTCTTCATTACCACTCCGGCAGGAGTCGCTTTCCACCGCCCGGACCTCGACACCATCATTGTCGAGAGGGAAAATTCCCGCGCTTATCGCACTCTTGCGCGGCCTTACATTAACTGGAAAATTTTTATCGAGACTTGGGCCAAGAAAGCCAAAAAACAGCTGGTCCTCGGAGATTCTGTTCTCTCGGTCGAAATCCTTTGGAGAGAAAAAAGGGGCGATTATGGAGAGTCATCGCTTGTCCGTTGGCGCCTACCGGGCGCACTTACAAGATTAGTGGACGCTAAAAGCCCGCAAAACGAACGTGGCCGGTTTGAGATTTTCTCCGATGAGCTTAAGAAACTCTTAGAAAAGGCGATGGCGGAAAACGAGGAAATTTTCCTCTTCGGCGCAAGGAAGGGACTTGCTCCAACTACTGTCTGTGGGGAGTGCGGCACAATCTTGGAGTGCGAGAATTGCAAGGCTCCTCTGGTACTGCATTATCGTTCCGGAGAGCGAGTATACATCTGCCATGCCTGTGGTTCCCAAAGGGAAGCTGCGACCAGATGCGCCTACTGCAAAAGCTGGAAACTTGTGCCCTTAGGCATCGGCACGGAAGTGATAGCCCGCGCCGCTAAAGAACTTTTCCCGAAGTACAATGTCTATATCCTCGACAAAGACCACGCGAGGAACGACGCGAGAGCCAAGAACATCGTTAAGAAATTTAGAGACACTGGCGGTATTCTCGTCGGGACAGAGCTTGCATTCTCCTACCTCGAGTCTGTCCCTTATAGCGGTTTAGTCTCGGTTGACGCGCTATTCTCTATACCTGACTTCGGCATTAACGAGCGCATCTTCTATCTAGTCAGCCGCCTGCGCGAAATGACTCAGAAGGAATCGGTGGTCCAGACGAGAAACATCGGCAAGCAAGTGCTTGCTTGGGCGGCACAAGGTAATATCATAGATTTCTATTTGAGCGAAATTGCCGAGAGAGAGTCGCTGCTCTATCCGCCGTTTTCCGTATTTATAAAAATAGACTCTCTTTTGCCGAGAGATAAATTATTAAAGTGGAATCCGGAGATTTACAGAAATTCGCTTATCATAAGAATGCCGAGGGACAGGTGGCCGGACGCCGAACTTGCCGAGGCACTCTCTTTGCTTGGGCCGAGATTTAATATTAAAGTAGACCCCGAGAGCATATTATGACGAAACTACAAATAGTCGGTAAAAATGCGGCGATACTAAGAAAGATTGCAAAGCCCGTACCTCTTAAGGATATCGGGTCTAAAAAGATTGGGAGTATTATAACCAGGATGAAAAGGGCACTCCACACCGAGAAAGACGGAGTAGCTATTGCCGCGCCGCAGATAGGCATTAGCTTGAGAATTTTCGTGGTAAGCGGCGAGGCACTGGCGATGGTAAAAAAGAAAAAGGTTGACCCGACTAAAGAACTTAATGATTTAGTTTTTATCAATCCGGAGATTATCAAAAGTTCAAAAAAGAAAAAGGGGGTGGAAGAGGGTTGCCTCTCGGTACGCTGGCTCTACGGCCAAGTATTGCGGCACGAGAAAGTGATAATCAAAGCGTATGACGAAAGCAGTAAAGCCGTAACTGTCGGGGCCTCCGGTCTCTTGGCCCAAATCTTCCAGCATGAGATTGACCATTTAAACGGCATACTTTTTACAGACAAGGCGGAGAACATCCGTGACTTACCTCCGGAGAAAGATTTATGATTCCCGACTTCGCTAAAGCTACGATGGGCAAGCAGGACTTAGGATTTAAGAATAGCAAAATCAAGTTCGTATTCTTCGGTAGCTCGAGGTTTTCGGAATTTGTACTGGAAGAATTGGAGCAAGCTGGGTTCTTTCCTACTCTCAAGGTTATTGATGCGAAAGCCTCATTGCCTAAATTGCCGGAAGTTGATTTCTTCATCGTTGCCTCTTTCGGCAAGATTCTTTCTAAAGAAACTCTCAATATTCCTAAATATAGCTCTCTCAATGTGCACCCCTCACTCCTGCCGGAACTACGCGGACCATCCCCTATTCAAAATTTAATACTGGGCCGAGGCGAGCCGGGAGTCACTATTATAAAAATGGACGAGAAAATGGACCACGGGCCGATTCTCGCGCAAGAGAAGGTCGAGATAGAACCGTGGCTTGACCACTATGCAACCATTGAGGAAAAGCTGGCTCATGCCGGCGGCAAACTCTTAGTCAGCACTTTGTCAAACTTACCTAATCCGATCCCACAAGATGACTCGAGGGCAACCTATACCAAGATGATAAGAAAAGAAGACGGACTGCTTAATTTAAATGATCCCGCCGAAACAAATTACCGAAAAGTGCTCGCTTACAACACTTGGCCCGGCGCTTACTTCTTCTTCAAAAACAAAATAGGTAAAGATCTCCGCGTGATAGTTAAAGATGCAAAAGTAGAAGATGGAAAATTTGTCCCAACTAGAATAATCCCAGAAGGCAAGCGCGAGATGGATTGGCAGGACTATTTAAGGGGAAATTCTTAAGCTTATTTTGTAAGCATTCCCCCACTTGACGGAGAGAGTTGTTCCAATAAGTGTTGACCCATTGACCATCGTCGTTCCGGTTGGCGTTGAATCCGCATGAATCCGCAAGAACGGTTCTTGCGGAAGCTAGGCGTTAATAAAATAATTTTCTACAAAATCTCGAAATGACTGGGCATTTTGAAAATAGCTGGGGAAATTTTCTATTTGGAGTATGTTTTTCTCTACCCTATTTACATCAAGATAATCGAGATAACTAGAGTATCGATATGATTCGAGGAATTTTTTCATATCGATTGATGACCTGGTGACTTGGTTTTCCCATTCGGGAAATTTTATCTCTAAAGGATTAATGTGAATATACCCAAATAAATGTCTCATGTAATTATCATCGGTCCCGACTAATCTTGACTTAAACAGCCCGCCAAAAAGAGCCCCGCTCCTTTCGTGTCTAATATTAAAATACATTGAATACCCTACTCCCAGTTTTCTCATGAACTTAGTAATCCCGCCATCTACTTCTTGTCTAACCAGTAAATGGAAATGATTTGTCATCAGGCACCATGCGCCAATTGAAACAATTAACTTGCCTCTATCTAACATTAGAATCTCGCCAAATGTTTTCTGTTGCTTAATATCATCTAGTCTAAAAGAGTTATTAGAATTCGAAAGATACATGAGTAAAATAAAACGCTCGTAGTCCTTATTTGATTTAAAAATAACCCGTTTATCTATGCCGCGATTATACAAATGGTAATACTCTCCAGTAATAAAAGGATCTTTACGTAGCATCTTTACATTATACACCTTTTCGCAAGAACGGTTCTTGCGAAAAATCAGAACAATCCCCGATGGTAAAAAGGAAACGGACTGCTCAGCGTTTCTTCGCGGCAACGCCTAACCCCTTTTCTTGAAGATATTGAAGCCTCTTATCATATCCTTGACCATGCGGGCGCCTCTGCGCGCTATGCTCTCGCGTTTGCCCTTGAAGTGGAGCGCATTCCTTATTATCTCGTCCTTCACCAGATCAATGGCGGCGTATAAGTCGGATTGGCTGGAAGCGGCGTAGAGATCAATACCCGCTCCGACCACATGCACTTCCGCCCGGAAAATGTCGCCAGACTTGTGATGTTGAGTGAACTTCCCTACCTCCACTTGAGCTACGAGTTCGGGCTTGTTTTCAAAATACTTTTCGATAGTAGAAATCTTTCTATTAACATAATTTGAAATAGCAGGAGTCAATTCTATGTTGGTCGCTTTGATGTTAATTTTCATTACCACCGGATTTATTGAGAAACTCTTGCATCTGGTTCAAAATTTTCTGCATGGCCTCCAAAATATTTGCCGTCTGTTGACTTCTAGGCAAGAGGTATGAGCTAGTAGTGGAGGTGGTCGAAGATGGTGGGGGTGGAGTGGGTGAAATAACGCCGGCAGAACAAGAGCCTCCAACAAAACCGCTATTACTGGTCGTGCAACGGACATTGGTCCAAGTAGTGCCGGAAACATCTCCCGTACAACTATAGTTAGTCTTCCGCCATTCGTATGGAGGAGCTTGGCAAACATCCGTATAAGTACCGGCCTTATCCTGACAAGTGCCGGCAACATCCGACCACATCGATACGCTGTAGTTAGAGTCAAGACAGAAGGTGTCATCCGAACCCCAACCGTCGCCGTTAGCGCCGTTAAACATTTTACGGGCGGAGGTTTCCGTATTCGTCTGACCGCTGGTTGTTGTGGTATTGGATGTCGTATCTGACGTTGCACTTGTTGTCGTAGTGGAAGTGGTAACTGCCGGCGCTGCTATTGACCCTTGAATACCGGGAGCGGTAAGCAGTCCGGGTGGGACAACTTCTGACTTTCCGGCGCCTTGAGTAACGAGTTCGTTTAATCTGGCAGTTGTTCTCGGTCCGACTATGCCTACGGCTTCAATACCCTCTTTCTCCTGCAATCTCCTGACTGCTTGCTCCGTCAAAGGACCAAAGTAGCCGGTGATGGGAGCTGAATAAAATTCAGGGTATTTCTGTGAGAGAAAAGTCTGAAGTTGTTTGACATCATCTCCACTCAAGCCTCGAGAGAGAGACCTCGTTAAGTTAAGTTCGCTTTTTACTTGAACAATTTGAGTTTTAAGCTCTTCTACTTGGGCTTGAAGTACTTTAATCTGCTCTTGGAGCTGTTTGATGATCAGAGAGGGGTCTGTTTGGGCGAGGGCTGTAAAAACATTTGCCATTTGACTATTAGTTAGGCGGAGAGAGGTGGTTGCAGAAGAAGGAGCTTCAGAACTGCCAGTGCCAACTGGAGTCGTCACTGAAGCAAAAACCGTGTCAGATTGGTTGCCAAAATCCGTGCCTATAGCTCGAATCCGATAAGTATATGCTGTGCCTGATTTAACCGTGAAATCATTATACGAAGTCGCTGGGGCAGAAACTTCAAAAGTGGCTTCGGCCCCGCACGAATTGCAGGTATTTCTATCGATAGTGTAGTAAGAAACAGAGCCCTGTGAAGCAGACCAAGTTAACCCGACAAAAATGGGACTAAACGCTGATACGGAGAAATTGGCTGGTGCAGTCAGCTGTGCTGTAACAGTTGCAGAAGCCGATGTAGACGGAGCGGATATATTCTCGGCAGCATCATAGGTGACAACATATGCGGAATAGTTTCCTGTAGCAAGCCCACCTATACCAATTCCAATAGTGCTTGTGGCGTACTTGTAAGTGGTTAATGTATTCGTATCGGTGTTTGTCAGAAATACTTTATATCCTGCAACAGAGGTGCTATTTACCGCTGACCAATATACAAACACACCGCTGATAGCGCCCGTCATCCGAAAGTTAAGTGGTGCTGATAGCCCGGAAGTGCTAGTAGTATTTATAGTCGTAGTAGTGCCGCTTGTGGTAGTCGCAGTTGATGTCGTAGGTGTTGATTGCACCGAAGTGGTAGTTTGCTGAGTCGGAGCGATGACTGGCGCTGTTGCTCCTCCGGAGGTAGAAGAGGTATCAGCGGTGGCAGGAGCTGTTGCCGTAGGAGTAGTGGTAGTGGTAGTGGTAGTGGTAGTGGTCACTGCCGGCACTACTACTGCTCCTTGAATACCGGGAGCGGTCAGTAGTCCGGGTGGAATAGTTCCTGACTTGCCGGCGCCTTGAGTGATAAGTTCGTTTAATTTGGCGGTTGTTCTGTTCTCGGCCCCACGATGCCTATAGCTTCAATACCCTCTTTCTCCTGCAATCTCCTGACTGCTTGCTCCGTCAGAGGACCAAAGTAGCCGGTTACCAAACCTTCTGGATAGACACCCGGAATGGTCTTTAAAAACTCTTGAAGCTGTTTGACATCGTCGCCGGTGGCTCCTTTGGCTAAAGCTCTGGTAATCTTGAGCTCCGTCTTTATGGATTGCACTTGGGCTTGCAATTCCGCTATCTGTGCTTGGAGTTGTTTAATTAAAGCCTGTAAATCAGCTGTTGAACTGGCTGTCTGGGCGAGTGTTGTAGCGGGAATCAGGACAAGGAAAATAATAACGTAAGATAAAAATTTATATTTTTTCATTGATTGAGAAATTCCTCGATCTGGTTTAGGAGACTTTGCAAGGATTTTAAAATATTAGCTACTTGTTGAAAGGTAGTTCGTCTGGAGGTGGTTGCAGTCTCGCCTGATGACAGAGCTGTAATCGTGACCGTGACTGAATTCGATGGTAAAGAAACATTCCGTACATAAACATATCCACTCGTCGGACCTAGAAAAGTTCTTGCTCCATCGCTAGCAGTAATATAGAAAGTATGGGTACTGCCATATGGAAGATTTGTGGCTCCTCCTTCTGCCGTAGTAAAACTTTCTTGTCTTCCATCAAGTGTTTTACTTCCTAGAAACCAGAATTCTTTATTGTCAAGATATATAGAATATGACCCAGATGGAGATTGTGAGTCGACAGACCCAGTCCAAATAAAGTCTATTGAACCTATCAATCCGGCCGTGTTTGGATGCTGAATGACGCTTAGATTACTGGGCGCAGAAGGTGGTGTGGTATCTACTGGCTCTGTATTAGTGCTTGTCGATGTTGGAGCGGAGGCTGTGCTGGTAGCCGCGGTTGTAGAAGAACCAGAAGTCGTTGATTGTACCGAAGTGGTAGTTTGTTGAGTGGTGGTGACCGGTACTACGGCTC
>JACPAD010000003.1 GCA_016180955.1 Candidatus Zambryskiibacteriota bacterium | reverse complement strand
GAAGGCGGCAAAGCTTGCCACGAACGGCCTGAATCCGGAGTTAGCAAGCCCCGCCGCAACGCCCACCGCATTGGCTTCCTGAATACCAAATTGGAAAAAGCGTGTAGGATATGCGGCTTTAAATTTATCTACTTTAGTGGCGCCAGCCAAGTCGCAGTCGACCACGACAATTTCTGGATATTCAGCACCCAATTTGGCCAAGGCTTCGCCGAAGGCTTCTCTAAGCGGTTTAGGCTCCATCCCGTTAGAAGCTATTACTTATAACCCTCTGATAATAATGTAAGTTCATGACTTGTACTAGTGAGCTTCTAATGGGATCCATAAGAGCCCTTATCAAAATTTTCCTTGTCGATGACCGGATTGTGTCCCCCGCCCATAAACACTTCACTGGCACCTAGATAACCTTTATGAGTATCGGCAATGATGACATGGGGTTTGTCTTTCACCCTATCTACTTCTTCAAGCGCTCCGAGCAGAGCTCTCATGTCATGTCCATCAATGCGTTGGATATGCCACTTGAAAACTTTCCACCTGTGGTGAAGCCACTCGACGTTCATAATATCTTCATTCGTTCCTTCGCTCTGTTTTTTATTGAAGTCAATGATGTAGATGAGATTGTCTAACTTAAACTTTGGCGCGGACATAGCAGACTCCCAGACTTGTCCCTCGTTGCATTCCCCGTCGCCTATGATGCAATATACCTTTTCTTCCCTGCCTTTGAGTTTATTGGCTAAGGCATAACCCAAAGCTACTGACTGCCCTTGCCCCAGAGAGCCGGTAGTGCCGTCGATGAACGGAAACCGCTTGCGCTCCGGATGACCCTGCAAGCGGCTGCCCAAAATTCTTAGAGTTCCGAGTTCGTCTTTTTCTATGTAACCTCCCACTGCCAAAGCCGCATACCAGCTTGGCACGCCGTGACCCTTAGAGAGCACGAAGCGGTCGCGAGGAAGCTCTGGATTTTGCCAATATTGCCACTGTTCATCGGTCGATTTTTCTTTAACATTTTCCAGAAATTTATCCCAATTCAATCTATGGAAAAGGAGCACAGTAACGATGTCAACGATTGAGAGCGCCGTACCACTGTGTCCGGAGCCGGCTTTGTAAATAGAATCGAGAGTGGCAAGGCGTACCTCCGCAGCCAGGAGATTCAACTTTCTTATAGAATCATAGGATGTCATATAAACTTCTCTTCCCCAAATAATAGAGGAGCTTATTATAAGGATAATGATGGAGCGGAGCAATATTAAGGTAAATCATAGCTGAAAGCACTTTCACCTTCCTTAGATCGTAGTCATTTTTAATAAGCCAATTTTCGAAGACATCTTTGAACTCTAAGAGATTGCTCTTCATAAGAAACTGGAATTCAATGTCTTGATCCTCCTCTTTCACACTATACTCTTCTTTGCGGATTACTTCATGCGAGATGATGAGGGCATGGTAGAGCTTAGCGAAATCGTAATAAATGTCGCCATAAGCCTTCAATCCCTCGAAGTCGTGTCGCCAATCGAGAAGTTTGAATCCTTTAGATGTAACCAAAATATTTTCCGGCTGGAGATCGCCGTGGAAGAGGACCGGCACGCCCTTAGTCAACCAGTTCCAATCGATTTTCTTCAATAAACTCTTGAGAGTTGGTACTTTCTTGCCATTAATCACTTCCGCTTGATCCTTGATGCCAGTATCGGCGTAAAATTTTCTAAGACGCTTATGAGTTTTATCGAAATAGAATTTCTTAGTTTTTTCTAGGAATTCTTTTGCTTGCCCCGAGTCCAGTCGAGAGCGCTTCTTCCATAAATTCTTCTTGCAGAATACCAAAAATTCTTCAAACTTTTTAACATCATTGATTTTACTGATTAACTCTCCATCAATAAACTTATAAGCATAAGAATATTTGGAGCTCTGAACTATTTTAGGAACGATGTTGCCCAAGATCTTCGCTCTCTCGACTCTATCTGCCACTATCTTTCCATCATCAAAGTGTTTGATAACCAGACCATTCTTAAAGGAGATTGATTCGCCGGGTTTAGGCAGATTCTTGCCGGTTGAAATTGCGAACTTGTGCTTCATAAGCACCCCCAATATAACAGAAAGCCCCGTCGCTTACGAGCGACGGGGCTTGGAACTCTTAGAGTCCGTACTTCTCCCGCACATGCTTTTGAAGAATACCCACCGCCATGTGCGAGATGGAAGAGAGGCAATCCTCGAAGTGGAAGTTGTTGTTGTTTTTCCCGATTTGACCGGGGAAAGTCGAGGTGCCGGGGATAACGATGCAAAGGTCTGCGAACTCTTTGCACTTGCCGCCGCTACCTCTGGTGATGGCTACGGCTATGGCACCGCACTTCTTCGCGACCGCTATCGCTTCGAGAATGTTTGCCGAATTGCCGCTACCCGAGAAGCCGAGGAAGATGTCGCCATCCTTCATATGCCCCTCGAGTTGTTGAGCGAAGACGAGATTCGCACCCAGATCGTTCATCACGCTGGTAAGCATTGCCGAGGAAGCTGTGAGATTAACCACCTTCATCCTCTTGACGTTTGTCGGCACTGGCTTTGACTTATCGTCGGAGACGAACGGGTGGAAGTAGAGATCCGTTGCGAAATTATCGCAGAAGCCGGCCGGTCCGCCGTTGGCCGCCATGTAGATGGTCGAACCCCTGTCATACGCCTCGAGAACAAAGTTGCAGAAACGAGCCGCTGCCGCCACGGGAAAGGCTCGGGCAATCCCCATCTGCTCGTCGATGTAGAGACCTACCAAGCTTTCTGAAGTTTGCACTAATGCCTCCTTTGAATGCTTTCTGAGCCTTATTAAACAGAAAACCGGCAGCATTGCAAGCCCGCCCGACCGAATGGTCATTCGGGCGTGGCGCAATGCTGCCGGCGCGTTCTACCCTTCGTTATCGTGTTCGCTCTGGATCCGCCCGTCACCGCGACCAGTGTCGTCCTCGAGGCGATGAACATCGTCGACTTCCGGAGTGGAAACCTCCATCAGGACGATATCAGTAAGCGCCACCACGCGGTGAACGCGGGGCGGCAGGACGGTGAAGTGCTCTCCAGCCTTGAGCTGATGCACTTGCATCTCGCCGTGCTCATCCTGGAGGCGAAGCTCAACCTCGCCAGACTCGATGTAATTTGTCTCGAGCTTACGCTCGTGATGTTGGAGTGATGACCGATGGCCAGCCTTCATCTCGATGCGCTTGTAGCAGTACCGATCGTTGAGCTCGAGCCAGACTTCCCGGCCCCAGGGTTTGTTTACAATCTTCGGCTCATTCATATTCTTTCCTCTCAGACAATGCTCAGACCGCCGTCGACGGCTAGGCATTGTCCGTTGATATAGCTTGCCTTGTCGCTGGCGAGGAAGAGCACAACCTCCGCAATCTCTTGCGGATTGGCCATGCGCTTCATTGGAATCTTCGCGATCTGGTCGCAGAGGACCGTCTTACCTTGCGCCTCTTCCTGCCGGAGCGTCCCTGTTGTCAGTTCCGTTTCGGTGAAGCCCGGCGCAACTGCGTTGATGCGGATGCCTTGCGGAGCGAATTCCTCCGCCATCCTTGCGGTGAACTGGATGAGCGCCGCCTTCGAGGCAGCGTAAGCTGGTTTACCGGCAACGTACGGGAAGCCCTTGATGGACGCAATGTTGATGATTGCACCATTCTTTCTCCTCGTCATTCCCTCGAGCACAACTCGAGAGACGTTCACGGCGCCAAAGAAATTGATACCAAAAATCTCCTTCCAGTCGTTGTTCGTGAGATTCTGGAAGGTCTTCGACGGATTGATGCCGGCGTTGTTGACCAGAACATCAATCTTTCCCAGCTTCGACATTTCCCATCTCACTGCTTCATCGTCGGAAACATCGAAAGTCACGAATGGAGCGTCAAGCTCTTTTGCGAGAGCGGTAAGCTCCTTTGATTCCAAACGTCCGTGGAGGATTACTTCGGCGCCGTATCGCTTGGCGAGCCTTGCGATGACAGCCCCGATGCCGCGGGATGAGCCCGTAACGAGAACTGTTTTGCCTTGAAGCATGTCACACTCCTTGTGCGAACACTTTACAATCTTGCGTTACGCTACACTGATTTAAAGAATTTGTCTATTATATGGAGGCATGCTTCGGCTACCGCTCCTTCACCAGCTTTGTGACTGGTGACAAAGTCCGCTTTTTCACGGGCAAGATAGAAAGCGCTGGCCGGAGCGATACTATATCCTACAAGTTCAAAGAGTCTGGCATCATGCATGCTATCCCCCATAAATACTGATTCATCAAGATTGAAATTCTTTTTGAGCCAGTTCAGACGATCTTCTTCGCTTACTAATTCGAGCTTTAGATGCATATCATCTGCAATGCGTTTTTTGGTTATTCCAAATCCCCTTTTATCAGCCGAGATAGTCTGAATATTCATAAGTTTGCCTAAGAGCTTTATGCCATCGTTGTCGTGGGGACCGAAAATCTTTGCAAATTTCCCTTCCTCGGTGTATAGAAATTGCCCGGTGGTAAAGACTCCATCCACGTCGATTATGAAGTTTTTCGGCTTCATCATGTGTGCTAGGATAGCACAGTAAGGGTGTATGGAAAACCTTAAAAATAAAGCCCCCCGATTATCGCGCCTCTTGGAGCGCTTTTTTAAGCTGGATGTGGACTATCTGGCCCAGAGTAGCTTGTGGACTACCCTTTCTTTTATTGTAGGCTTCCTCTCTTCAATTATCACTATGGTTGCCTTCGGTAACCTTTTGCCGCGCGAAACTTTCGGTATTTACAATTATCTTCTCTCTCTTGGCGCTTCGCTTTCATTTCTCACGCTTACCGGCGCCGGTACTGGAGTATTGCGCGCGGTGGCCAGAGGCTACGAGAACGTGGTCCGCCTTGCTTTGCGACTGCAACTTAAGTACAACTCTTTAGCCATCATCACAGTCCTTGTTGCCGCTATCTATTATGGAGTGAGAGGCAACATGCTTTTTGCCGGCTCTCTTTTGATGCTGGCTGTCGCCTATCCTGTCGCCGAGGCTTTCCATATCTATGTACAAGTTCTAACCGGTAGAAAGCGCTTCGACCTTATGGCCAAAATCACAAGCGCTATTACTTTGACCGGAGCTTTGGCAACCGTCGTGGCGTTGCTCATTACCGATAATATTCTCATTCTGGTCGCTGTTTATGCTTCAACGTCTCTTTTTCCAAAAATCATTGCCTATAAGGTAGCCACTAAAAATATCGACAAATCAGCGCCTAATCCCGAGCAAGTGGCCGAGATGAGACGAACATCCTTCCATATGACCGGCGCCGGTATTATTGGAGTCATCGCCAGTTATATCGATAAAATTATCCTGTTCCAAGTAGCAGGGCCCGCTACTCTTGCCGTCTATAGCTTTGCTATAGCCGGACCAGAGAGATTGAAAAGCTTGATAAAGAACTGGATGAGCATAGCTCTGCCGCGTCTAGCCCAGAGCTCGCTTCTCCAAATCCGCCAAGTTCTCTACCAGAGGATAGGCTTCTCGCTCTTTATTGGTCTCGTCTTGGCGCTTTTATACTTCTTTTTGGCACCTCTTCTTTTCAAATTATTTCTCCCGCGCTATCTCGACGCTATCATCTACTCTCAAGTACAGGCTCTTAGTCTTATCATAGCGCCGGCGGCAATCTACATAGGAAGTGTTTTCTCAACTCAGAACATGCTCAAGGCAAACTACGCCTTAAGCATTGGCAACCATATCGCAAGGATAATTCTCTTCGTCACTTTCGGCTGGCTGTGGCAGATATGGGGCCTCGTTGCCGCATCCATCGCCTCGCATATCATTAATGCTGTGATTGGATTGATAATCTGGGAAATAGAGTTCAGGCGCTTAACTAAAACGTCATGAAAGGTCGTACTTCTATTTCTACCTCGGTCCGCCGTTATTTCATTGACGAGTTTTTCTTTTCTAAAAGTAGTTTAATTAAAGGGAAAGTAGTAGACATTGGCGGCAAAAAGAAAAATAAGCGCGGCTCCTTCGACATAGATAAGCTCGGCGTTGAAGTGATTTACGTCAATATTGAAAAGAGGGACGAACCCGATATTCTCGCAGACGCGGCAACTATCCCGCTTCCGGACAACTCATATGACGTGGCGATAGCAGCCGAGCTTTTAGAACACGTTCCTGATCCGCTGAAGGTACTTAAGGAGGCTCGACGGCTGCTGCGGCCGGGAGGCATAGTCCTCGCAACCGTCCCATTCATGTATCCTTTACACGCTGACCCGTTCGACTTCGGTCGGTACACTGACCACTTTTGGAAGAAGGCGGCGCAAGACTTGGATTTTAAAATTGAAATAGAGTCTCAAGGGACTATTTTTGCAGTTATGGCACTGATGATCCAGCATATTTTCCTTGCCAAGGAAGTATCGTGGCGCCCGATCCAGATACCGCTTATTAAAATTCTCTTGTGGTTAGACAAGAAGACTACAAACAAGACTTTGAGAGCGTGGACGACCGGATACGGTATCGTATTAAAGAAATGATGAAAATACTCGGCATATCTTTAGGACATGATTCGAATCTCGCCCTCGTTGAAGACGGGAAAATTACTGCCGTTATGGAGGCGGAAAGATATTTCCGCCAAAAACGCTATAAGCTCTCGGCACAAACACTCGAGCGGGGGAAGTTTAAAAGCACTTTTCAATATACGGATATAGAAGACCTGAAACTGTTTCTTAATCTTGTAAAAAAGGAGTGGGGCTCGGAATTCGACGCCGTAGCAGTCCAGAATCAAGGACGCGAAGAGGAATTTAAGAATTTAAAAATCCTTTTGAAGGAAGCGGGCATAGAATATAAAAATATTCACCATATTGACCACCATCTTTCACACGCGGCGCTTTCATATTTCACAAGTCCTTTTGATAAAGCGCTGATTTTAAGCTACGACGGCATAGGCAATGACGGCAAAACGGTTTTTTTCAAAGCGGCTGAAAATAAACTCGAGTATCTGAAAAATATTCCCATCGCCTTCGGCCAAAGCTATAATAATTTAGGCTACATCTTAGGCATTAATCCGGAAATAGAAGGTACTACTTCTGGCAAAACTATGGGACTTACTTCTTATGGAGAGGTGCACAAAGATTGGCTGCCTTATGCAAAAAAATACGTAAGGGAGTATAAAAAGATTCCCTACGCCGAGCTTGCAGACCTTCAAGCTAGAGGCTTGGGACACAGGATAAATGACCTAGGTTTACGGGATATACCAGAACTTAGAAAGTATCTGACGCCTAGGAAATACCCCTTGGAACTGTCCGGTATAAAAGACAGGATTAAACTCTGGCTTGGTCTCTTGAGACAAGACGAGCTCCGTCTCGGCGGACCTAAAGATAAGGATTCGCAGGACCTGGCGGCCACAGTCCAAGAAGCTTGGACGGAAGAAGTCTTGCGACTGATTAGGGAAAACAAAGGACAATCGAGAAATCTCTGCGTTGTCGGCGGCTGTGCTTTGAACGGCACGACCAATTATGTCATTGAGAAAAGCGGGCTGTTCGAAAAGACTCATTTTATTCCAAATCCCTCTGACTGTGGTTTGGCCGGAGGCGCGGCGCTGTACGTTTATTATTGCGTGCACAGCAACAATTTTTCCGGATCAAAAGAATATTTTTCTCCGTATCTAGGCTCAAAATCCTTTGATATAGATAAGCTCGAAGATTTGAAGAAAAAATATCCAAATAAAACAATACCGGAAGAAAACTTGCCTCTCGTTCTGGCGAAACTTATCTCCCAAGATCTGACTGTCGGTTTAATCCGAGGGAACTATGAAGTCGGGCCGCGGGCTCTCGGCAACCGTTCCATACTTTGTAATCCCCTCAATCCGGAGATGCGCAACATCCTCAATGACAAAGTAAAGCATCGCGAATGGTACCGACCCTTCGCTCCGATAGTGACGGAGGAAGATTCTCAAAAATACTTCACCAACAAAGCGCCAGTGCCTTACATGTCCGTCATTTGCGATACGCGGCAAGATTTCAGGGATAAATTGCCGTCGATTACGCATGTTGATGGCAGTGCTAGGATTCAGACCATTAGCATGAGCCAGAATCCGTTCATTTACAAAACTCTCAAGGAGTTTGAAAAGATTAAGGGAATGCCGATTATGCTTAATACTTCTTTCAACCCCGCCGGCGAGCCGATATTGAACTTCTGCGCAGTGGGTCTTGAAATGCTTGATAAAACTGAACTCGATTTAGTAATTGTCGGTAATACTGTATTCTCAAATCACTCCAAGAAACATTTATTAGAATCCATAAGATAATAAAAACAACTAAGTTTAATCTCTTAGTTAATAGTGATGTATACGATATAATTAGACGGCAGGAGAATTATATCGTAGGTAATAAGAAAAAGGTGCCAGTATGCTAAAATGTAGGTTGTCAACGCGTAGAATTTATGCTGAAAGATATTTTTTCTAAGCCTTATAGTAAGCTCTTCATTGTGGGTGATAATTCTGGCTGGTCTACTGATGATGATGCGAAAGATCTTAAGAATTTTGCTGTCAAGCTTGGTGTACCAGTAGAGATAGTGAAGAGGATGTACTTAAACTTACCTCAAGCGGTCCACTACACTTCTCAATTCTCGCTTCTCTTGGATAATATTTATAAGAGCAAGAACAGGATTTCTGTTGACTACTATCACGGCAACCCGGAGACACAGGAGAGCTTTCGCAAATGCTTCGAAGCACTGAAGAGTCACCAAGATAAGATCACCCAAGTCCGCGTCTCAAATAGCGACATGGAAAGACTTATCAAAAGTATTATCGATCCAATCAAGGTTATGCGCATTCCTCTCGGCATTGATACGAGCATTTTCATGCCACAAACGGCGGAAAACAAATTGAAGGTGAGGCGGGAATATGGCATCCCAGAGAATACCGTGGTGATCGGCTCTTTCCAGAAAGACGGCGTCGGCTGGGGCGAGGGCTTTGAACCCAAACCCATCAAGGGGCCGGATATATTCCTGAAAGTAATTGAGAAATTAAAAAACGATGTTCCGAATCTCTGGGTTTTACTATCAGGTCCTTCGCGCGGATATGTGAAGAGCGGGTTAGAAAAACTCGGCATCCCTTACCGGCACAAATACTTCAAAGAATCATCTTATGTATCAGATTTATATGACGCATTAGACTTATATTTAATCACTTCGCGCGAAGAAGGCGGGCCGAAGAGCTGTCTCCAGTCAATGGCTAAGGGCGTGCCTTTGGTAACAACCGCTGTAGGCCAATGTAAGGACTTAGTAATAAGCGGGGAAAATGCTATGATGGCTCCGATAGATGACGTTTCCGGCTTATATGCTCTCTCCCTTCAAGCTTTGAGAGACCAAAACTTGAGAGAAAAACTGATAAACAAAGGCCTGAAAACAGTCAGAGGAAACAGCTTCGACTCACAATTGCCGTTATGGCGGGAATATTTAAGAAAATTGATAGATGGTTAAACGGTCCGGAGATCACTATCTTCCACAAATTCCAGAAGCCGCCTTATGGCGGCGGCAATCAGTTCCTGCTTGCCTTGACCAAGGAGCTCAAGAGTCGCGGCTATGATGTCGGCAATAATACATTAGGCAAGAATACCAAAGCCGGTCTCTTTAACTCTTTTGAGTTCAACAAGGAGAAGATGAAGCGGTACAGGAGAAAGTACGCTACAAGAATGCTTCAGCGGCTGGCCGGCCCTATCGGCGTCTATCGCGGAGAGAACATTGAGATAGACAAAGACCTCTGGGCCCTCAATAGCGAGTATGCGGACGCAACTGTCTTTATCTCCGAATGGTCATACAATAAGTACAAGGAGATCGGCCTCATCTTCAAAGAGCCACACGTTATTTTAAACGCCTCCGATCCGGATATTTTCCACCGCCAAGGCCGCATTGCCCCTCCCGATGGGAAAAGAAAAGTAAAGCTGATAGCCACCGCATGGTCTGACAATCCGAGAAAGGGTGGACCGCTTCTCTCTTGGCTTGACAAGCATCTTGACCATACAAAGTACGAATTGACTTTTGTCGGTAGAACGAAAGTGGAATTTAAAGGAGCAAAAGTCATAGCGCCGGTGCCTTCCGAAGAACTTGCGGAAATTTTGAGGCAGCATGACATTTATATTGCCCCGAGCCTTGACGATCCGTGTTCAAACGCATTGGTGGAGGCGCTCACTTGTGGCCTGCCTGCCGTATTCGTACGCTCCGGCGGGCATCCAGAGCTTGTTAAAGACGCCGGAGTGGGATTTTCAAACGAAGAGGAAGCCCTTAAAGCGATAGATACGGTCGCCGCAAACTACAAGGAATATCAGAATAAGATTGAGAATCCCACTCTTAAAGAGACTGTCGACCGCTACCTGCATGTATTTTATCCATAAAGTTTATGCGAATTTCAGGAAATGGCTCTACGACCTTCCGAAAATCGGACCGCATTTTCGGAAACGGGCTTATAAAAATGCTTTTGATTCTCTACAGTCGGGAGAAGTCGCTATCGATTGCGGCGCCAATATCGGGGTCGTTACCAAAAGAATGGTAAAACCGGGGGTAAGGGTTTACGCTTTTGAGCCGGACCCGCAAGCTTTTGAAATATTGAAAGAAAAATTTCGAGATAATCCAGACATTATCTCTATCAACAAGGCAGTTTCTGACCACGCCGGACAGGCAAAATTATATTTCCACCAAAACCGCGCCGATAATCCTGCCGAGTTTTCAGCCGGCTCGTCTCTTCTGGAAGATAAAGGAAACATTGATAAGGACAACTTTATCATTTGTGAAGTCGTTGATCTTTCCGACTTCATCTCGCATTTAAACGATCCTATCGGAATCTTAAAAATCGATGTTGAGGGCGAAGAGGTAAAAATTTTGAATTCGCTCATAGACAAGGGCCTCGTCCGCAGAATCCGGAATATACTGGTAGAAACCCATGAGAGAATACCGTCTCTCAAAGCTTCAACGGGAGCTTTGAGAAAAAGAGTTTTTGATAATAAGATTAGAAACGTCGACTTCAACTGGGCCTAAATCAGCATGAATATTAAAGGCTATATTCCCAAATTTCTGAAGTACCCGCTCATTACAGCTTATATCCTGTATCGATGCATATTGCGCGGACTGCCGAAAAAGACCATTGCTTTAAATCTTGCCGGAGTATTGCCGTCGAAAGAAAGCTTAAAGGTAGTTCACGGCGGGAAGGTAAAACTCTTGCATTTGCGTGAGAGGTTTGGTGACACTTGGAAAAGATTTAATCTTGCCTATCTCGTTAGCAGCGGCCTGCCCTTCGCTCCAAATCTCTGGATCAAGATTTATAAACTATTCGGCGTCAAGATTTTCTGGAACCAGAACGGCGTAGCCTATCGGGCGCTCTATCCGGAAAAAACAGTTGAGAGAATCAATGGCCTGATGCGGCCAATGCATAAAGCCGATTATGTAATTTATCAGACCGAGTTTGTAAAAAGATGTGCCGATAAATATCTCGGGGAATTCAAGGGAGCTTCTTCTGTAATTATCAATCCTGTAGATACAAAGCATTTCAAGCCAAGGGAAACGGCTCTGCCGGATGAGCCGCTGATGATAATAATGTCAGGCAATCACTTCGAATCGAAAGAAAGAATGGATATATCTGTGGGAGCCATAAGAGAGCTTGGGGAGCGCGGTATCAATACAAAATTAATAATAATCGGGGAGGCAGATTACGAGATGCAAGAAGAATGGATAGAAAAAACAGGAGCGTTTACCCAAGAGGAAGCACCGCGACTTTATCAGAAAGCTCATCTTCTATTGCATTTAAAATACTTAGACCCGTGCCCCACCCTCGTTCTCGAGGCCATGGCCTGCGGCCTGCCAGTGATATCTTCTGCAAGTGGTGGTTTGCCGGAAATGGTTGATAACAAATCCGGAGTACTGATTCCGGTTGTCGAGGATTTTGAGAATCTTCACTACCCTAGTGCTGGAGAAGTGGCCAGTGCAATTGTTAAGGTAAAAGAAAGTTATAAAGAGTATAGTGAGAATGCCAGAAAACAAGCTTTGAAATTCGATAAAGAAGTTTGGCTCGATAAGCACGAAGAAATTTTCAACCACCTATGCCGAAAATCTCAGTAATTTTACCGGTACTTAACGGAGAGAAATATCTCTCAGAGGCGATTCGGAGTATCCTTGACCAGACCCTCGCTGATTTCGAGTTGATTATTATCAACGATGGCTCGATGGACAAAACTGAAGAAATTATAAAGTCTTTCAAAGACCCCCGCATAGTTTATATTAATAACAGTAAGAATCTTGGTTTGGCAGCTTCTTATAACAAGGGTATTGAGGTCGCAAGAGGCAAGTATATCGCCAGAATGGATGCGGACGACGTCTCGCTGCCGGAAAGATTCGCAGAGCAATTCTTATTTCTAGAGAGGAAGCCCTACATCGGTATTGTCGGCTCAAGCATTATCATTATGAACGAGAGCGGACGGAGAGTCGCTGTACATAATAGGTCCGAGAGTCATCTCGGAATCAAATTCTCAAGTCTTTTTTCCACGCCGATGTATCACCCGACGGTCATGGGCCGAAAGGAGATCTTCAAAAGCCACCACTTCAACGAAACTTTTTCGAATTCAGAGGACTACGAGCTCTGGAGTAGACTTCTCTTCGAGACGGATGTAAAGTTCGCCAATATCAGGAAACCGCTTCTTAAATATCGCATCTACCCGCAATCATTTACCCAGACGCTAAATCTTGATAGACGCGCTCTCTCCGCGCACAACACCATCAAAAATGTTGGACACTATATCAACTTAAGCCAGAGCGAGAAAGATTTCATCATTCATCTTCGACAGGAAAAAATGCTTTCTCCCTTTGAGTTCATAGTCGGCATAATACTTTATTGCCAAGCCGCAATTGCCTTTATTAAAAAAGAGCATCCGGGAATGACAGAAACCATCGGCATCTGGTCGAAATATTTCAAGTTCATCATTACTCTTACAAAATTCGAGATAAGGAAAGTATTAAAGATATGACAAAAGTCGCCCTGATCGGACTTGGACGCTGGGGGAAAGTTCTTTTGGGAGAACTTTCAAAATTAGCAGGGGTCAAATACCAATGCGACAGCAAAACTGACTTGGGACAGATTTTCAATGATCCGGAAGTTGAGACTGTATTCATTGCCACTCCAACAGAAACACACTTTGAAATCGCTCAAAAAGCACTCGAAGCTGGCAAGCACGTCTTCCTCGAAAAACCCGGTACAACAAGAAGTTCTGATCTGGAGAAGCTGGTGAAGCTTGCCGAAGCTAAGAAGCTGAAACTTGCTATCGGCTACGAATTTCCCCACCATCCGGCAGCACAGAAACTTAAGAGTTTGGTAAGCGATAAAAAAATCAGAAGCATACATTTCGACTGGCAAAAATGGGGAACTTTCAAGGACGATGCTGTGATACATCTTCTCTGCCATGAAGTTTCCATAGCAAAGTTCTTAGGATTTGAGTTAAAGCCATTATCCTGCAAGAAAACTAAAATTATTTCCGACTCAGATATTGTGGAAACTGAATTCGAAGGCATTAGTTCTAGGATAAATAGAGTAAGCCCTATAAAACAAAAAACTGTAACTGTTCTACTCGACGACAGTGGCTACATCTGGAGCAACCACGAGCTATTCTCGATAAACTTCGAAACACAATCTCTCGAGAAAATCGAGCTTCTGGAAATTACTCCGATTTCTGCCGAAATCAGAGATTTTCTGACATCCGATACTCCGCTCTCCAACGGTAGTTTCGCTCTGGAGATATTCAGGACTATTGAGAAGGTCCGGTCTTAATCATCTTGACTACTTCGTGAGCGGCTTCGACGCAGTTGCCAATCTTGCCCGAAAAGACGTTAACTACCTTGTCTCCTGCTTTCGACACTAATGTCGGCCTCTCGTCTGTCTTCTCGACATTTGGAAGCACGGTGCGCACGGTATACATTGAGCCGAAGTGTTCTGCGTTCTTGAAATCCGGCATGAATTTCTGTGCCACTTTCAGGAAGTATTTGATGTTTGTTACGGAAGGATTTTTTATCACACCTTTATTCAGGAGCAGTTTTATCTCCTCGGGTACGATTGGAAACGGGCCAATGTTAGTGGCGTGGATGGCATGCACTACGTTACCCATTACATGTAGCCCGGTATCACTGTACGGATCAATGCAGAAGAACGGGCCATCAAGCACTACGATACTTTTATTCCTATACTTCTCCGGTAAAGAAAGGAGCGGTTTTTCGCATACCTCGAACTGGTAATCCCTTTGAGCTTCGGGATACTTTTCAAGAATAAAATTTGAGTTGGCGTAGGTACAATTTACCACCCAATCATACTCGTCTATATGTTTGGGAAGGAAGAGTTTATTCAATAAAAGATTTACTCCTGATTCCTTGATCTTTTTATAAGAAAGTTCCCGAAGCTTCAATGGGTCAATGAGCGACTCTACCCCCTTAATGATGAGGCTGATGTGTTCCGGGTTTAAATGTTCGTCGAGTTCAACTTCTTGATGTTCAAGCTCGCATTCTTTGCAAAAATTCAGGAACTCTTCTCCCGTTATCTTGCTGTCCTCTTTAGCAACAGCGTAATAATGTTCATTATCCTTGATAACTGCTTCTCCGTATTCTCCGCGAAATGAGTCTTCCGCGTATTTTGACGAAAGGGCGGTAGATTTGCTCCTTGGATAATGGTAGCCGCGATGAAGCCGGTATTGATTGATACCGGAAGCGGCAGAGAGAATATCGGAGTTCTTCTCGTACAGGTTCACTTTGTAGCCCGCTTGTGCGAGCTTGACCGCTGTTGTCACTCCGAATATCCCTGCCCCAACAACCGCTATTTTCATGATTTGATAATAAGCGCCCAGAATAAGGGCGACCTTGAAGGATGCAATATATCATACTCTATTGCTTTCCTTAACGCCGGCTCATAAATATTTACATCAAAAGTGGGTCCGGGATATCTTCTGGTGATCAAAACCGGCCAAGTGAAATACTTGAATTGCAACTTCTTCGAAGCGCTGCCACCAAGACCATAGAGAGAGAGTTCTGCATTGCCAAACAGCCGAGTGACCTTCGAGATAGTGCGCGGAGTATATTGCCGTAAGCCATGAAAGAGGTAAAGCGGCAGAGTGGCTGCGGCCGGGAAAAGGTGGACTTGCATGACAGGCTTATTTCTTTTTTTAATGTATTCACAAATCTGCTCAAAAAATAAAAGGTCCTCGTCGAAATGTTCTATGGCTGACTGGGTAATGAAAAGATTTGTCTCAGGCGGGATAAGAGGCAAAATGTTGTTTGAACTGGACTCGATGAAGCGGAAGTTCGGGTGCTCTTTCTTAAGCACATCCCAATTGGGATGCTTTTTGGTATCAAGTCCGGTATAGCTTTTAATACCGCTCCAAAGACGTAAGCTGTAGTTGCCTTGCCCGCAACCGGTATCGAAGACGTGAATCTCGCCAAGTTCGTCTCTTATTTTCTGCCACGGCAGTGTGCGCCAGAACAAATCCGAGAGCTTGCGTGCCGCGGAACTGTCGGGATAAGTTTTCTCCCATTCTTTTTGCCAGTTTGGTAATTTCAGACGTTCGAACCTTATGCGCCGATCAACATGGTAATAAGGAAACAGGTTATTTACCCAGTTGAGTAAGAGATACAAAAGCTTCTGAAACTTACTTAAACCTTTATCAGCATTAAGAGCATGTATCGAAGTGCTTTTCTTCATCGTATTTCTTCAGTCAATCCCTGCATCAGCCTCTTTAGACTATGCCCCTCGACATTGACGTTTTGAGCATCTGGATTATCCACCATGAGCTTCATTCCACAGGCAACTGCTTCAAAGATGGTTTTGTCGAAGCTGCCTGCCGGAGTTTTATTCACATAGAGTTCGTGTGTCTGATAGAGCTTTAAAGCCTCTTCTCGAGTAACCGGACCGATGAATTTAATTTTATCCGTAAGATTCCGCTTGACCTGTTCTCCATATTCCCTATCCTCCGACAAAACAGGGCCGGCAATAGTTGCTTGGTATTGAGTACCTTTAACCCAGTTAATGAACTCTAAGACTCTTTTTACCGGCGTGATGCGGCCTAGAAAAAGGACTGAATTCGGAATCTTGGGAACGGATGGATTGGGTTTGAAAAAATCAGTGTCAACGCCAACAGGCATCAGGGTAGTCTTCTTGAATCGCGCTGTGTAAGAACTAGGCGAAGTGCAAAATACCTTGTGAGATAAAAGAACTGCCAGATCGGTAAAAATATTTCCTTTGGCATGATTGCGCCACAAGTATATCTTCTTACCCCAAAGCTTCCAAAACTTCCATCCAAGTAAGACGTACTCCTGGTTCATATGCACAAAAACTGCGTCGTAATTTTTTCTTTCGTGCCAGATATATTTATAAAAATTCCAGAGATATTTTATTTTTGACTCTCCAGACTCTTTGCCTAGAGATAACACTTTTACCGTCGGTAAATTAAACTCTCCTTTCTCAAGACAAATCACTGTCACTTTTTCGAAATTTTTGGCAAATTCTTCCAACCAGCGGTGGAAGAAACCCAAAATAGGGTCATTTTTAGCCATTTTTTGAGTAATGATTAAAAGCTTCATACTTTGACTTTTTTAGCAGTTTCTTCCCAGTTAACCTTAAGATGAGTTAAATATTCTTCTTTAGACAAAAGCTTGGATTCGAGGGTTCTTTTCAGATTCATTTTCAAATTCTCGCGCTTTTGGTTACTTTCAATTAGTTCCACTATCCCGTCGGCGAAAAGTTCTGCCGGCTTGTCCCGAGCGGAGTCGAGGGGATAAATGTAGGCATCCTTGCCATGCTCAAGCTCAAGAGCAATACCAACTGGCGTAGTCACTACTGGCAGTCCTGAAAGGCCAGCCTCTACAAGTGACAGACCATAGCCCTCAAACAAAGAGGTTTGAATGAAGACGTTGGCGGTTTTGTAAAAAGAAGTGAGATTGTCCTGCCAGCCGGCAAACTCTACCGCTCCTTCTAACTTCAACTTTTTAACCAATGACTTAAGGTGGCTTTCTTCAGAGCCGTTACCGACAACAACAAGTCCGATATCGGGGAATTTTTGTCTGGCTAAGGCGAGCGCCCGCATCGCCAGATTAAGATTCTTCTCCGGAGCTAAGCGTGCTACCGTAAGAACGATAAAGCGCCAAGGATATCGCGCGTGAAGATCAAATTTGATTGGTGCATTTTCGATTTTTTCTTTATCAACATAAATGGGGAGAACAGAAATATCGGCATTGGATTTAAGATTTAAGATTCTGGATTTAAGATTTTCCGATACTGCCCTCACGCTATCAGCTTTCGCAAGAACGGTTCTTGCGAAAAACTTGCGCACTTTGTTCTGGAATCCGGAAAAATACGGGGAGAACGGGTCGGTGTGGAGCTGGATTTCAAGAGGGAGTCTCCACTTTCTCTTGATCTTCATAGCTGCCCAGCCACATTCAAATGGATCCTGAGCGGTAATGACTCCCTTACCGCGCACGAACTTCTTCTCGAAGACAACTTTCTTGCCGATGCGCACGGCATCCAGAGGGCGGGAAAATTTAAATGAAGAATTGGTCGGATAAACCCAAACATTCGGAGACAACTGTACATCCTTGAGCTTGTAAGAGCTATCAGAAAGAAGCACGATATGGAGCTCTTCGACAAGCGCGCCGTACTCTTTCATCCGCTCCGAAACTGCGCTTCCAGAAACTAATATATTTCTATCGCTTGATATCATTAAGACCTTTAATTCTCGCGTGTTCATAGCGACATTATAAGCTCTTTATTCATCTTCAGGTTATCATCCCATGACATTTTAAATCCTATATTCCGTGCTTCTTGAGACATCCGAGCGTAATGAGCTGGTTCCAGAAGGGATACTATCTTCTCTTTTAGTTCGTGGACATTTCGGGGGTTAAAAGTGAGACTATCCGGTACGGCGAATGGTAAACCATGTTCCCGGCTTATAAGAAAGGGTTTGCCAAAACTGACACCCTGCAAAACGTAGTTGGGGTTGAACTCGGTCAGCGCCGGAGCAATGACAAAAAGACATGCCGCCGTTCTCTTCAGCACCTCATCAAGAGAAACAGCGCCGGTAAAGATGACATTATTTTGTATTCCTAAATCATACGCAAGCTTCTCGAGATTCCTTTTCTCCGGCCCATCGCCCATTATCATAAGTTTGAGTGCCGGCTCATTTGGAAATATTTCAGCTAATACTTTAAGAACAAATGAGAGATTTTTATAAGCTGTAAGACGACTGGCGAAAATAATGGTGTTACCCTTTGAAACAGAGTACTGAGGAGTTTCTGACACGGGATTTGGCAAGAGCTTAATCTTATCTCTAGAAATCCCATAATAAGTAGCATAGAGATCATTCATTATTGGAGATGTAGTAGCGATAATATCAGCATGCCTCATAAGCCATCGGGAGAGTTTGAATCTGAGGCTTTTCAGATACTCGCCTTTCTCATACCACTCTTTCATTGAAAGACGCGACTTTAAAGATTCGCTTTCCCATGCAATATCCCCGCCGATACGTACCATAAATTTCTTGCCGAAAATTTTTGCAGCCATGAGTGCCGGTATACCTGTGCCCAGCGCATCATGCGCGTAGACCAGGTCGTACCCGGAAACTCTGGCGAGTAAGGCGAGAAAATACAAAAAATGCCTGACTCCCATAGGCCACTTACGATAATGAGCAAACGTCACTAAACCGGTTTTAATTCCGAATTTTGGAAATCCTTCAAATTGCGCCTTGGCGTGGATAGCCGGACCGCCGGCATCGGGTGGATAGATTCCCGCAGCGATTAAAACCTTCATATGTTAAATACCCTACTCTTCATTTCTTGAGCAATCAAATCCCAGTCATATTTCTCTCTGACCATGCGCGAAGCATTGTCGACAATCCTTTTTTTTAACGGCTCGTCAGCGATGAGCCGTTGTACCGCCCTAGCAATGCTTGCGGGATTGTTCGGTTCACAAAAGATTCCGGTTTCCCCGTCTTTGAGAAAATCAGGTATACCACCGACTGGTGTAGCGATAACCGGCAGTCCGGCGGCCATACCTTCTAGGAATGAGATACCCTGTCCTTCCGAGAGCGAAGGCCGGATGAAAATATCAGCTTCGTGCAAGCACTTTGATATATCAAAGTGTGGAATTTCTCCCAGAAATTCGACTTTATGTTGAAGCTGTAAACTGTTAACTTTTAGCTTCAAACCTTTCTCGAGCGGGCCAGTGCCGAGGATCCTGAACTTAACATTCTCCGGCAGAAACTTCATGGCTTCAATCACGTCGCCAACCCCGTTTTTCTTCACCAATCTGGAAGTTGTAATCAGCACGACTTCGTCTTCATTCTTAAATCTTAAGTCCTGAATTTCAAATTTCTTGATATCAACCCCATTAGGTATAACTTCCACTTCCCCTCTATACCCCATTTGTTTCGCCCACTCGGCTAGAAAATTTGAGATGGCCTGAATTTTACTGGCATGACGAAAGCCGTATATAAGCATCGGCAAGAATGGCAAGATGCGTAATCTGGCAAAAACATGCTCATATGGATCTCCATCCTGAAGAGTGAGTAAATAAGGAATCTTTTTGCCGAGAAGACGCAGAAGTACGACTGGGAAAAGCATATAGGTCATCATTGCCCAGTAGAAATCGTATTTTCTCCTTAACGCAAAAAATGTAGCTTGCGGTATAAAAAGAATTTTGCTCAAATAGCCAGAGCCCCCGCTTATTCTGTAAATATTTATATTGCCGAGCTTTTCAAATTTTAGATGGGATTTATCAAACCTCATCGTAACCATATCAAACTCGCTCTTATTCGCGGAAATTCGTGACGTGATTTCTTTGAGCGCCACTTCCGCGCCGCCGCTCATCGGGAAATATGACAGAGAAAAAATGAGAACTTTCTTAGGCATGGGCTTTTATCTCGGCTATATAATCCGCAAGATGACGAGTTGCTTTCCAGCCTAACTTTTTCTCTGTTTTGCTCAAATCGATACTGGCCCGCATTCTGTCCCCCGGCCGGTAAGGGAGATACTTAATTTCATTACCAAACATCTTGGCCACAGCTTCTATCGTAAAAACTTCCGGCGAGCCGAAACAATATCCGTCCCCACTTCCCTTCTCTGCTGCACGTATCAGTCCTTCCACGATATCATCAACGTGGGTAAAGTTGCGCTCTTGAGTACCCGGTTTAACCACTGGAATAGTTCTTGCTCCTTCTTGATAAAGTTTTTTGTAAATAGCGATTAGGGTTCCGTATTCCGGATCGCTTGATTCCCGGCCGCCATAGACGTTGTAAAAATAAGTTATGACGTACGGAAGAGAGAACCACTCTCCGTAGCGTGCCAGGAGCCCCGTATTGTGGGTTTTGGTCCAGGCGTACGGGGACTGCAGATAGCCGGTATTATCATCCCCAAACTTGGTGCTTGAGCCGGCGTATACTATCGGCACCTTGCGCAGTCGACAGTACTCAAGCACGGCAAAAGTACCGTCCATATTGGAGTGCCAGACCCTTGGAAGGTCTTTGAAGCTTTGCGAGGTGCGCGAATACTCTCCAAGGTGGAAAACCAGATCGACTGTTTCCGGAATACGTTTCTCTATTTCTGTTGTATGCCCTCGCCGATATTGCGGTTCCGCCACGTGATTCTTCTCCGAACCAGTCGAGTAGTCATCGAGAGAAATGACCATGTGGCCAAGAGAAACAAGCTTTTCACAAAGATGCGAGCCGATAAATCCGGCTCCGCCTGTCACCAATATGGTTCTTTTTTCCTTTAAGTCTATCATTCTACTCCGAGCAGCTTTTTCAACTCTTCCGGACTTGGACCATTTTGAGGTTTGGGGCTTTGTGGCTTTGGATTTGACCCGCCTTGACTCGGCAAGATAGGTTGGACATTGGGCATTGGAGCTTGGGCATTCTCCTTTGGCTGATTCCCCATCACTGACTTCAGCGCATCGCGCAGAGCGGAGACATTTTTCACATCGGGCTTCCTCTGGTTATTGTTTTTATTCTTGAGGCTCTCTAGAGAAATTTTTGGAGGAGGTGGAACTATAGGCTTAGGCTTGGCGGCGATAATATTTCTAGTGTCGGTGGTGGAGCCATGCCAATCGGTAATCGCTTTCTCTACCACGCTTTTTGGCCGGGCATAAGTCCTTCGAGAATTGGCGAGAATTTCTTCAACATAAGAGACGGCCGGCACGGCAATGGGTGGCAAGGTCGTGGCCGAGAAGGGCTGTGAGGTCACTGAGTCAATCATCAGCTTAAGATAAATCTGGCGCAGGCCTAAGTTGACCAAATCTTCAGCAGTAAAAGTCGGAGCGAATTCTTTTTCCAGTACTTCGGCGTCGTAGGCGCCAACGCGGAAAGTGATCATGGTGCCGACGTTGCCGAAGACGGCATCCCTCACTTCTTCTTCCATCTGCTCGATATACTGATGAGCCATAGTAAGATTCAACTTGTACTTCCTAGCCTCAGAGAGAATTTCGGCGAAAGATTTGTCGGCAAAAGATTGGAACTCATCCACGAAGAGATAAAATTGCGGGAGCTTGGAGAGCGAGATGGCACTTTCGTCGGCGCGACTCATGGCAGCCAAATATAGCTTGGTGATCAGCATCGAGCCCAAAAGGTGGGCATTACCCTCGCCGACTCGGCCCTTTGAGAGATTGACTATCATTATCTTCTTCTCGTCCATGACCTTTCTTAGATCGAAACTCGATTTTGATTGACCGATAATATTTCGAATCAAGGGATTGCCAGCAAACTGACCGACCTTGTTTTGAATAGCGGGTGTCGCTTCCTGAGCATACTTGTCGGTATACTTGGCGTATTCGTCGACCCAGAAGCTTTTGACGGAGATGTCGGTGACGTTCTCGACCACTTTGTTTCTGAATTCTTTGTCGGTATACATTCTGTTGACTGCCAGAAGCGTGGCGTCGGGATATTCGAGGAGAGCAAGCAGGGTATTTTGTAAAATGTAGGCCATGCGGGCACTCCAAGCGTCTTCCCAGATTTTTTCGAACACTGACATAAGACCGTTGACGACTAGATGGCGCTTGGTGGCACCCACATCTTCCATGATGTTAAAGGCCACCGGATAATCCATGTCGAAGGGAGCAAAATAGATAACATCCTTAATCCGCTCCTCCGGCACGTACTCGAGGAGCTTCTCCGCCGTGCCGCCGTGCGGGTCGATGAAGGCGATGCCATTGCCACTTTGGATATCCTGAATGGCCATGTTCTCAAGCAGGGTTGATTTGCCCATGCCGGTTTTACCGATGACATAGATATGCTTAGAGCGGTCCGCGCTCTTAATACCGAACTTCTTATGGTCATGCCGCGAGTCTGTCTCGGCGAAATAGGTTACTTTATTAGGATCTTCAGGCATTTTTTCAATTATACAATAAAAACAGGAAAGGCCGAAGCTGTCACGTAAAATCGCACAGCGATCACGTGACAGCTTCGGCCCGAGCCCTACCTACTCGATGCTAATGCCGCGGCGCCGACAGCCAGCGAGAACTTTTTCTTCCTGATCCTTCGAAACACGGCGAGTAAGTTCGAGCGTTCGCTTGAGTAACTCGACACCTAACATGTAGATATCGTTGCTGTCGCCGTGGTCGAGGTAGAAGAACACGATCGCTTTAAGCACCCGCACCAGCTGCCTTTCTCGGTCATCGGAGAGTTCTTGTTCGATTGCTGGCACAAGTTGCAGAGCGTCGTAGTAATTTCTCCGCGCCAAGTGCGTGTTGCCTCTCCGCCACTCAAGCTCTCCCAACGTGCAGAGCATGAGTGCCCGCGCATGCGGGAGTAACTCCGCCGATTCTGAAGCGGGTATATAGCTTAGCACCTGCTGAAGAATTTCCATTGCCCGACGGCGGTCGCGGGTAATCCCTTTGGAAAGGATTCTTGAGACAACGTCCGCCTGATTGTAGTCAGTGACACCCATGGCGTATGCCTTCCTGGCATGGATTACGGCTCGCCAAGAATGCCACCAGGCCAGTGGTATTTGCCACCACCGGTCTAGGTAGCGCTTCGTGAGCGAGTAATGTACGCTCGCAAGTGCTACGTGCTTCCCAGCAGGTAAACCGATACTGTCTCGAAAACGCTCCCGCGCTTCTCGCATGATCTCTCGCGCTGAACCGCGCTGCCAGATCAGTTCTGAAAGTGTCATATAACCTCCGCAGCTGAATTACTGTCTTTTTAAACTATATCACATTATTTTTCCACTTGCAAATAAACACAATCATACTAATTACTAGCGACCGCTAGTAATTAGTATGATTTTTTCTTTAGACTTTATTTAGAGATTAGAATAATTAGGTCAATTTGGAAGCAATGCTTCCTCTGTATATTTATTAGCAGCACTCCAGAGCATCCAGCTAGTTAAGCCGGTATCATAAGTAGCTTGGATCTGCGCTCGAACTTTTGAAGCATCGTAGGTAGCGCCAAGATTAAAATCTTGGAGCCATGGGCGAAACTTGGATGGGGTTGATGTAGCTAAACCATTCAAAATATTCAGGGCTTGTTCACGTTCAATAGCTCTCGTTATGGAAATCTTTACCACCTCATACGGGTATTCAGCAGGATTCACAAAACCATTCCAAGTCGGCGGATAATGCGAAGGATAGACCATCGGAGATACGAAGTCGAAGTACGGCAAAGTACGTTCAAGTATTTGGCCAATATTCATGTCGCTCTCGACAGTAGTAGTCATACCGAAAAGATCGACAGAAGTCTTTACTCCCGTATCTTTGAGTTGGTCACGAAGATAAGAGAAAAAACTTTCTAGCATTTCTGCTTTAGTAGAAGTGCTGACTGTCCAAGAGAGTTGCGCATCCTCCATGTTGCCGTCGGACGGGTAGCGCACGTAATCGTAATTTAGTTCATCGAAGCCAAGCTCATAGGCCTCCTTCGAGATTTCTAAAATATAATCCCAGTAAGGTCTGGCCCCGACATCAATGAAGGAAAGTCCCTTGTAATCTTTCCAGACTCCGCCGCTAGACTTCGAACGTACAGAAAGTTCTGGATGGAGATTCGCGTAATATGGATCTTGAAATACCGTAATCCGGCCAATGACATAGATTCGCGCTTCATGAAGTTCGCCAATGAATTCTTTGAGGTCTTTGATGTAACAGTTGGCGCTAGTTTCGAAAGAAATGTTTCCGGAATAATCCTTAATATCTATGATTATCGAATTCAGTTCCGTCGTGTCAATGAGATCTGTAAGACCTTCTCGCCAGCTGGGAGTAGCCGCGACGCATGCGGTCATATAAAGAGCTTTGAGAGAATCTGGTGTTGGAAGATGTGTAACTAGCTCTGATCCACTCGAAGCTGGAAAATTTTCGCTGCTGATAGGTTCAGCACTGTAAGTGATTTTAAAAAAATAAGGAAGCGTCGTGATAATAATCAAAACAAAAAGGAGAACTGCCACTCCAATCCACGCAATATCACCCTCCTCTTTTGCCATTAGAGTCCTGTATCATCCGGACTACTAATAGGACTGGGGTCAACGGTAGCCACCTTGTGTTGCTGGCGCAATTGAGCTTTGTGTTGAAGCTTCAGCTTTCTGTCTATAGTCGTCCAGACAGAAAGAAGGATAATAGAGAGACCCGCCAAGACTTGGAAAAATGACTCCCACGCTCTTGGGAATCCAAGTACGGGCAGGAGAGCAACCAATACACCAATAACGAGAATAATCTTATTTTTCGGCATGGAAATATTATAGCAGAGTGGTGCGCGCGTCAGGGGTCGAACCTGAGACCTTTCGAGTATCAGTCGAATGCTCTACCAGCTGAGCTACGCGCGCCTTCGCCAAGCCGTAGCTTGGCTTCGGCGACGCGAAACGCGCGGAAGATAAGCGAAGGCTAGGTGGCTATGAATATAGCAAAAAACTCGCCCTCAGGCGAGTTTTTTGCGTATCGTTCTCTATTTTGTTCCGTTTGCCAATTCGATTTATCGAATTGAGCATCCACCGTAGCCTTGTCGAAGGTGGACTCTCGCCAACACTTTGTTAGTCATGTAGTTCTAAGTTTCTACCAAACTCAATGTATAAACATCGATCGACTCTATCACTCCAACATTACGTCAGAGATTTTCGAATTGAATTACTCCACGAGCAGCTTCCGCTACCCGTGCCTTGTTACGACTTACTCCCTGTCGATGAGCTTACCGTGGGACCACATACGTGATACTTCGGGTACTCCCATCTCCCTTGAGTTGACGGGCGATTGGATTCATCAAACTATGAATTTCCGTTCCCACTGCACAGACAGATTTCCCGTATGCAGCGAGCTCAATGCATTGTCTGCTTGATAGCAAACATCTTTCTTAAACCAGCTTTGGTGCGATGCTCTTCGTTTTTCATCATCTCCATCAAGACGCAAAATGTCTTAAAGTCTTTTCTTTTGGAATTGAATTTGAGTTCGTGCTTCTTGAAAAACGGAATGATGACTTTTTGTAAGTCATCGCGATTGTAGACCTCGAATCTGTAGCAATTCTGATGGTTTGGCCTCGTATCTTTTTGAAAGTATACACTGCCGCACCCAAAGAATTCCTTCAGAGCGTAGAGGATGTTCTTATCGCGTTCGATAAGCTTGATGTAGAACTTCGGCTCGGCGGTTACCCGCCTGACAGCTTTCTTTTCCACATCGACATCTCTAATGTAGACAGTGAAGCTTCCTTCACCGTCCACAAGGCCCACAATATAGTCTGGCGTAAGACTTTGCATTTGAGTGAGTTCCTTCCCTCAGTTTTTTATTCTGGGGTACTATGACTCAGCTGACTTCTGACGCTGCGTCAGTTTAATTATATCCTGCTTTTGCAAGATAACAGCATCAGATCTCCACAGGTCACCCAGTATTCTATTCCGGGCATCCGTACAAGCTTTTCTGTGAGTTTTCCCTACCCTCACCGCCCACTAGTAGGTCAACTGGCTTTTTTACGTACGGCTGTCTTTTGCATTCAGATCCTCCATCCAAATCCTCGCGGATTGGGACTATCTTTCTGCTATCCAAACGCATTGTTTGGAGATGGACTTTAACCACCTAGATTACTAAGCTGCTGCGCGCTTTTATTGTGAGTACAAGACTTGAGAACGTATTCACCGCGGTATAGCTGACCCGCGATTACTAGCAATTCCGGCTTCATGGGGTCGAGTTTCAGCCCCCAATCCGAACTGGCGCACCTTTTATTAGGATTAGCTCAGGGTTACCCCGTCGCGACCCGTTGTAGATGCGATTGTATTATGCGTGTGGCCCAAGGTATCAAGGGACATGCTGACCTGGCGTCATCCTCGCCTTCCTCCCTGGTTTCAGAAAATTTTGACCGAGAAGCTCTCGAATCCGGAAGCTCAACTTCCTTTTGAGAAGTTGAGCTTCTTGAGAGTTTCCAAATTTGCTGAAACCAGGGCAGTCTCGCCAGACACTTATAACTGGCAACGAGGGTTGCGTTCGTTACCCCACTTAAGGGAACAATTCAAATCACGAACTGACGACGGCCATGCATCACCTGTCCCACCGTCCTTGCGGAATCCCGACGTTTCTGTCGAGAGTCGTTGGGATTTCTAACCTTGGTAAGGTTCTTCGTTAAACCGCATAATCCACTGCTTGTGCAAGTCCCCGTCTATTCCTTTGAGTTTTAGCCTTGCGGCCGTACTACCCAGGCGGTCAACTTAACGCGTTAGCTACGCCTCGGAAGGGGTCGATTCCTCCCAAAGCTAGTTGACATCGTTTAGGGCGTGGACTACCGGGGTATCTAATCCCGTTCGCTACCCACGCTTTCGTGTTTCAGCGTTAGGTCTGCGCCAGTGAATTGCCTTCGCTTTCGGTGTTCCCCATGATATCAACGGATTTCACCCCTACTCCATGAGTTCCATTCACCCCTCGCATCCTCAAGCATTGCCGTTTCCACTGCAAGTCTTGGGTTGAGCCCAAGATTTTGACAGAAGACTAACAACGCCGCCTACACACCCTTTACGCCCAATGATTCCGGATAACGCTTGGGGTACTCGTATTACCGCTGCTGCTGGCACGAGTTTAGCAACCCCTTATTCTTAGAGTACTATCAAGACCGACGTAAACGTCGGAACTTTCTCCTCTACAAAAGATGTTTACGACCCAGAGGGTCTTCATCCATCACGCGGCGTCGCTCGATCACACTTTCGTGCATTGTCGAATATTCTCGTCTGCAGCCACCCGTAGGTGTATGGACCGTATCTCAGTTCCATCGGTGGGGGTCAGCCTCTCAGCTCCCCTAGCCGTCGTAGCCTTGGTAGGCAGTTACCCTACCAACTAGCTGATAGCCCGCAGGCCCTTTCCCGAGCGACCCCTCACTTGGACTCACAAACCACGCTACATGATTATTTTTAACCACATTGCACAGCTTCCGGCCCCAAGTGAGGGGCTTTAATCCGAAGATACTATCGGGTATTAGTTTGCCTTTCGGCGAATTATTCCCGACTCGGGAGTAGGTTCCTACGTATTACTACCTCGTCTGCCACTGATTCACAACATGTATTGCTACATAAAGTGAGCCCGTTTGACTTGCATGACTCATCCACGCCGCCAGCGTTCATCCTGAGCTAGGATCAAACTCTAATTTTAATTTACGAAATAAATTAAAATTACCCTTCGAAGCCCGTGAGGGCGAAGTAGGGTAACCTGTACTGCTTCGCGTAAAGCTACGCAGTACGATTACTTCGTAATCGAACGGAACAAAAGAGAAAACGATATTTCTATTTTGCTCACTCAGATCCTAGTGTCTCCGCCATAGCTTTAGCGACGGCGGATAGGAATCAAACTGGTTCTTACACATGTTCTCTATCTAGCCCCGTGAGCGCGAAACGCTTTTACGGGGTCAATTTTCAAAGTACTTTGGCACGTCGTAGCTTTTTCAAAAGCGAAGACGACCCCGTCTCAACTGGACGGATTTATTCGTTAGTTAAGACGTGGGCACCATTATACCTATCGCAAGATAGTTTGCAACCCCTTATTAAAGCCAAACGAAAAGGGAGACGGGCTGTATCATTCAAGGTTTAAACCATTTCTCCTTAAATTTACTTAAAATAGCGATATACCGCTATACGTTACTTATTGCCTATAGGCAAATAATAACGTATATGGCTTTCACCCTCTCCTTACATCGATGAGAGGTGCGGCAATTTAGCAGATTGACACGGGTGAGGTCTATTTCTTCTGCCACTTGTAGAAAGTCACAAGAAGCGGAGAGGCGATGAAGATCGAGGAGTAAGTACCGGCGATGAGTCCGATGATGAGGAGTAGTGCGAAGGTTTGGGTGGCGACAGAGCCGTAGAGATAGAGCGCAAGAAGAACAATGAAGATAGTGAGAGAGGTATTGATAGAGCGGGCGAAGGTCTGGGCAACTGACTTCCCTACTACTGTTTCGAACTCTTCTCTAGTATTCGTTTCCTGATTCACTCGAAGATTCTCCCGTACCCGATCGAACACCACGATAGTATCGTGAACAGAGTAGCCGAGAATCGCCAAAAGTCCTGTAACGAAAAGTAAATCAATTTCAATCCCTAGAACATGGCCGAGGTATACGAAAATTCCTGTAGGTATAATAACGTCATGAGCAAGAGCAATTATCGTAGCTAGTCCATACTTCCAAGAACTTACGGGTCTGGAAACTTTGCGAAATGCGAATGTAACGAACAAAACAATCATAAGCACCACGACCGTGATAGCTTTGACCGCCTTACTCTGGAGTTCTCTACCGGCTGTCGGGCCGATAGTATTTTGTCTTTCAATAGTTAATTTAGTAAGCGGGTGGCCGAGAGCTCCGAGCAATTGTTCTTTCTCATCTGCCGAAAGTTCTTTGGTGCGAATAATATAATTAGTATTTCCTGACGGCCTTACCGAGAATCCCCCAATATCAAGCTTTTCTATATTGGATTCAATCAGTGTCTTCTCCGACCTTTCTGTATATTTAACTTCGGTGATAGTGCCACCCTTGAAATCGATTGAGAGATTGAAGCCGTATGTAAGCATTGCCCAGCCTGAAAGAGCCAGAAGCAAGGCCGAGAGCGAGTACCAGATTTTTTTGTATTTAATTACGAACATGGAAGCCGTTTGAGAATAAAAATCTTTTAAATCTAGATTCGCGCGACCCTTCGACAAGCTCAGGGCAAGTAGCAAAGAGGAATGTGCGGGAAACCGTGATTGCCGTAAACATCGAGATAAGTACTCCGATACCCAGAGTAAGCGCAAAACCTTTCACCGCCGAGGTGCCAAGCCAGAAGAGGATGATGGCAGTGATAATTGATGAAATATTGGAATCCCGAATTGAGAGCCATGCTCTATGGAAGCCCTCGTGCAGGGCATTATGAATAGACTTGCCTTTCTTAAGCTCTTCTTTGGCCCTCTCAAATATAAGCACGTTAGCATCCACCGCCATACCAATCGAGAGGATAAAACCTGCGACTCCGGCAGCAGTAAGCGTCACTGGAATTAATTTAAAGATAGTGAGCGAAAGGATAATGTAAGAAACAAGGGCTACCACGGAGACTACCCCCGGCAATCTGTACCAGAAGATAAGAAAGACGGATAGAGCAATAAAGCCCATGGTGCCGGCGACAATGCCTGCATTAAGCACTTGTTCTCCAAGTGAGGCGCCGATTGTCTGTGATGTTATAAGTTCGATCGGTACAGGCAAAGCACCATAATTAAGATTTCTCACTAACGCCTTCGCTTCATCGGGAGTAAAGGTACCAGTAATCTGGGCCTTGCCGTCGCGAATCTCGTCCTGAATGACAGGTGCGGAGAGAAGCCCGCCATCCAGAATAATAGCCAAGATCTCTCCTTTGTGAACGCGCGTAAGCTCAGCAAAGAGGCTGCCGCCTTCTTTATTAAATTCAAGTCCGACCAGCGCTTGCCGAGCATTAGGATCAAATTCTACTCTTGCCCGCGAGAGATACCTGCCTGTCAACTCTGTCGGGGTAAATAGCTCATCGACAGTAGCTTCTGGATTATCTTCCAGAATTTTCTGAAAATTTTCCTTAGCCAGGCGAAATTCCAAAATCGGAGTCTCGCCGATAAGTGCCATAGCTTTGTTTATATCTGTCACACCCGGCAACTCCACAATGAGACGCTCATCAGGATTGCCGGAAACCAATCCCGCACTTTCTGTTTGTACCAGTGGTTCCGAGACACCGAAGATGTTAATTCGTCTCTCGATCACCTCTTTGAGAATTTCCATTGCTGCCCCGACATCTTCAATATTCGAGGTGTCGGCCCGATAGACAAGCTCAGTACCGCCCACTAGATCAAGTCCGAAGCGGAACGGCTGGCTGGAAGGCTTTAAGAAAAAATAGCCGATAATGGCAAAAACAGCAAGAAGAATCGCTGACCAAACTGCATATTTACGCATTAGGGCCATTATATTATTTATGGTGAGTTTGTCGAACCGCTATCTGCCAACCAAAGAAACCAGCGTCCTTAAGGTGCGCAGAGCGATTTTTAAATCAAGAAGGAGTGAGCGATTCTTGATGTAATAGAGGTCATAAGAAAGTTTATGCTTAGTTTCAAGAGTATCTGGCAAATGATGCGGATGTGTGTCGTGGTATATCTGTGCCCAGCCAGAGAGCCCCGGCTTGATGATGTGACGGATATTGTAGTACGGTATCTGCTCAGTGTATTGTTTGACGAATTGAGGCAATTCCGGCCGCGGACCGATGAGCGAGAGGTCCCCTTTCAATACGCTCCAGAGCTGTGGCAACTCATCTATGCGTGACTTGCGTAAAAACTTCCCAATTCTTGTGACGTTTTCTTCATCAGACATGCTACGGAATTTAAGAATCTTGATGACCTTGTTGTCCTCGCCGACGCGCTCTTGGGTAAAGAAGAGCTCTCCGCTGTCATCGAGCTTGACGGCAAGATAAATGAAGGGATAAATGGTAAGTGAGATGAGAAAGAGAATAAGCGATACGGAAACATCCATAATACGCTTGAGCGCGTCATAGGCGATGCGCGGCGTAGCAGAGACATTCTCGAGGAACCAGTTATAACGCAAGAGAGACAGCGGCACGCGATTGAAAATGTCTTCGTAAACCTTATGCATATCTATGAAATCTACTTTGGAGAAGATGAGGTTATAGAGATGCGGTAGCACTGGTTCGGCATTCTCATGAGCTAAGTCGATGGCAATGACGGACACGTCTTCGGAATAGACGCGCGAGACAATTTCGTTCCAGAAACCGTTCTCATCAGTGCGGTTGAGGTCGACGGAGGAAACGAACTTAAGATTGTAGATGGGATTATTGTTAACTTCGTTTAAAAGTTCTTTCATTTCCTCTCCCGAACCGATCAGTATTGCGTTACTTGCTCTGCGGTGCCCGATAGCAAAGTAACCATGAGTGCGCCAGAAAAGAATAAGGGTAAATGAGACAAAGAGGTAGATGAACAAAATTGTCTTGGGTGTAATGAGAAAGAACGGCACAAAGTAGAAGAAGATAACGGCCAAGGCAGAATTCGTGAGCTGGGCGGCGGCAAGGGTATTAGGGAGTCTGGATTTCAGGATAACGGTATGCTTCTCGTAAAGTCCGGCGATATAGAAGACGATGACCCAAGCGGCAAAGAGCATGCTAAAGGGCAGGAGGTGAGTGAGAAAAAGCTCCTTTGTCGGAGGCTCGATGTTACGTAAAAGGAGTGTCAGCCACAAAGCTGCAAGAAAAAAGAGTATATCGCCCAAAAGAAGCACCAAGGGCTCTTTTCGGTTGAGTGAACTCATGAGTGTGCATTATACAACAATAATTTCCAAAATAAAAGTCGGTGATTATTTACCGGGTCAATTACTATTTCAACTGTAAATACGATACAATTAGACGGCAGGCAGATTATATCGTATGGGAGAAATAGAGCAGAGAAACAAAAAGAGAGTAAGAAGAACCAGAACTCACAAAGTAATACTAGAATCCATTAAGTTGGCGGGGATATTAAGTGTTGCTCTTCTTGCCCCAAATGCAATACAGGCCCTAGAAGAACTTGGGTTCATGCCAAAGAAGAGGCAGAAGGAGTATATTTCTTCATCAGCAGCAAAGTTAGCGAAAAAAGGATTGTTGAATTTTAAAAATGATCATTACGAACTTACGAAAGAGGGTGAGAAAATTTTAGAATGGTGGAATATAAACGATTACGGCTTCAAGAAACCTAAGAGATGGGACAAAAAATGGAGAATGATAATTTTTGATATACCTGAAAGGAAACGAAAAATGAGGAACAAAATATCCGAAATTTTTGAGCGGGCAGGATTATATCGACTGCAAGAAAGTGTTTGGGTTTATCCGTACGATTGTGAAGATATAATAGGCCTTCTTAAAACCGAGTTGGGGATAGGTAAAGAAGTCTTGTATGTAATAGCTGACGAGATAGAAGACGATAAATACCTTAGAGCTCATTATGATCTTTACAATACTTAGTGATGTATACGATATAATTAGACGGCAGGAGAATTATATCGTAGATAATAAAAGTTTGCTACCTGGTGAAGTACTGCATGCATGTGTGGAAGCGCGCCATAGTACAGAACCAAAGCGGCAGTAATCCCCAGGATGCTGAACGTCATCTGTGTATACTCGAATATCTACTCATCCCCCTACTCCTTCCATTTGTAATTATATATGTTAAAGTAGAAAATGTCAATGAAGATTATTTACGGCATCACAAAATCCAATTTTGGAGGCGCGCAGCGCTATGTTTTCGACCTTGCCAAAAACGCCTGGGCGGCCGGGCATGAAGTCGCCGTCATGTGCGGGGAAGGCGGGATATTAGTAGAAAAGTTAAATAAAGAAAATATAAGAGTAATAGAGATAAGAGGGATGAAAAGAGACATTTCTCTCGTCGAGGAGCTTCGTTCTCTTCACTTCATCTTTAGGACTCTATATGAGGAGAAGCCGGACGTATTCCATACCAACAGTTCCAAGATGGGGGGCATTGGTAATCTGGCAGCGCGCTTAGCGGGAGTCAAAAAAGTCATTTTTACCACTCACGGCTGGGCTTTCAATGAGCCAAGACCATTTTGGCAGAAAATCCCGATTAAAATACTTACTTGGCTTACCATTCTCTTCTCGCACAAAACTATTTGCGTTTCGGAAAAGACGAAAAGAGACGTCTCCGGATGGCCTTTTGTTAAAAACAAATTGATTGTAATATACAATGGAATCTAAACTTATAATCGGCACTGTAGCAGAGCTTCACAAAGTCAAGGGTCTTGATATCCTGCTTTATGCTTGGGCAAGATTTATTGCGAAATATCCTAACGCGGAATTGCAAATACTGGGAGACGGAGAAGAAAGGGGTAATTTGAAAGCACTCGCCAAAACGCTTGACATTAGTGGGTCAGTAAAATTTCCCGGCTATGTAAATAATGTCAAAGAATATCTCTCCACTTTCGACATCTTCTGCCTACCCTCACGCTCGGAAGCATTGCCATATAGTCTCCTTGAAGCGGGCGCGGCTGGATTACCGGTGGTCGCTACCAAGGTTGGGGGTATACCGGAAGTCATTGAAAACGGAATAAACGGAGCGCTGGTAGAACCGGAGAATTCCGAGGAACTTTTCTCTACCCTACTTCTCTTTGCCGAAAGTAAAGATTTAAGAAAACGTTTAGGTACAAATTTGAAAGAAACTGTTTTGAAAAACTTCCCGGTTAAGAAAATGGTTGAAGAAACCTTAAGAGTTTACTTATAGAAGCCGCGGACCTTGCGAATGGCGCTTCGTGCTTGAGAGAATGCCTAAAGCAAGCCACTCCATCAGCAAATGCGACCCGCCATAACTCATAAAAGGGAAGGTAATGCCGGTCACAGGAAGCATCCCCATATTCATGCCGGCGTGAATGCCGATATGAAGTGCAAACAAAATAGCTACTCCTAAACCGAAAAAAGTTTCGAAATTTGTGGTGGCAAGTTTGGCATTACTGACCAGCCGATATAACAGGACGAGACAAAGACCGAGCAGTATGGTCGTGCCGACGAAACCCCATTCTTCGGCAAAAGCGGCAAAGATAAAGTCCGTTTCATATTCTGGCAGATACTGAAGCTTCGACTGGCTGCCCTGCCCGATCCCCTTGCCCCAAATCTCTCCGGAACCAACCGCAATCGTCGACTGATAAGCGTTATAGCCAGCTCCCCTAACATCCTCAAGTGGATGGATGAAAGAGAGGATACGCGCTTTCTGGTAAGGTACAAAGACAAAAAGCCAAAGGGAAGCGGAAATAAGCGCTCCCAGAAGGGCAACATAAGCGAGATGCTTTTTAGAAATTCCTGAAACTAACACCATCCCCAGCCAGATTCCAAATACTACTATCGCTCCGCCAAAGTCCGGTTGAAGGAAAATCAGAACAAAGATTATCAGAGCGTAGAAACCGGAGAGGAGAATGTGGCGCACGTTTTTAATCTCAATGTGCCGGCGCGAAAAATATTTCGAGAGCATAAGAATGATAATGAGTTTGGCTGCGTCCGAAGGTTGGAAAGCAAGGGGACCGAATTGAAACCAGCTTTGTACCCCTCTTGTCGTCTCTCCGGCGACAAGAAGTGCCGCGAGCATAGCCACAGCCACAAGAAAGACCGGCACCAGAACAGAAGTCCGGCGTAGAAATCTCCAGTCGACGATCGTGGCAACTAGAAAAATAATTATCGATACCAGAATCCATACACTCTGTCGCATGAAAAAGTAATTGTCTCCTGCAAAAGAATTCATAGTGATAAGCCCAGCCAGTGAGAGTAAGAGCGCCGGTATAAAAAGATACCAGTCGAGCTCTACCCGATTCAAAAGTGTTTTGAAAGACTGCTGCATTTATCTTAAGAAACTTCTGTCCGGCAGAATGCGAGTATAGATGTCGATAGTGGCTGTCTGCGTACTAAACGGCCGCGGCCAAGTAAAGACTGCGACCGCTTCGTCGTTAGAAGCTAAAGAATCAAGAAACGTTTTGGAGGCGGCAAAAACATTGCCATTCTTATCAGAAACTAGAGCGACCAAATCTATACTGGAAACCCTCTTAGGCGAGAGATTTTCTACTGTGACTTCGATTCTCGGGCTTGAGTCGGCCTGGGATAGAATCTGGTCTTTGACGGCAATTTCCTGGACAGGAGCATCATTTCTTTGCCAGATAAGAGTTTCTTTCTGCCATTCGAATGTCGCCCGGGTGGGTAACACTCTGCCCTCAAGTGTAAATGGCCCTTCGAAGATGGCAAAAGTTGTACCCTTGGGAACAAAAGTTTCTCCTTTGATAATTTTTACAGGAGTGGTGCTTGAGGAACCGTAGACCTTGAAAATATATTTGGCGCGATAAATTTCTGCCGCCACATTGGGATTCTCAACTAGGACAATAACCTCGAAAACATTTTCGGCTACAGCGAGCACTCTGGGATCGCCGCGAGCAATCAACGGCAGGGACTCGGCGTTGCAGAGAAGTTGGCATGAGCCGCCGCAGTCAATTCCGGTCTCATCGCCATTCAACTTTTTATCAAAACATGTTGGCTTCTGGTAGAAAAGAAAATAAAGCGGCACCCCAATAAGCACAACAACTACAAAAAGCGCAATCGCTAAAATAATTCTCTTGCGGGCACGAGACCATGAATTCATATATATATAATTTTAGCAGAATTAAGACAAATAGAAATCGGTCAAACGCGCAAGTCGTCTGACCGATTATTTCCGCACTACTCGTCGTTCGAGACTTCCTCGTACTGGATCGCGCCGCACTCGAGACACTGTAGCTGAGTCCAAATGCACGGCACAAACAGACTAGTGTAAGAGTTTTCCTGGAGACGAGTGCCCCCACACTTTACACACGTATCGGGGAAAAATCTCATAAGGATCAGCGCGGTGACGTAACCTACTACAGCCACCGTAGCCGTAATGATTGTCGCTGCCACTAGCCCAACAAGTTTATAACTCGCAAAACCAATGGCTACGAGAATGATGTATATCAAAACCATGTCGACCTCCTTTCTACATTATACACCCTTTAAACTTAAAAGTCAATCTTTCTGGCGTACAAAAAATAGCCTTATTTCAGGCTATTTTTTGTCAATTCAATATTTTAGTCTGGCGGCTACCTACTTTCGCGTTGCCACTATCATCGGCACTACTGTGTTTAGTCTCAGTACTAGAGAAAAATTAACTTTGTTTAGTACTCTGTTCTGGCGCCTACCTACTTTCCCCCGAAGGAGTATCATCGGCACTATGAGGCTTAACTTCTGTGTTCGGAATGAGAACAGGTGTGACCCTCACGTTAAGGCACCAAAACACAACACTAAACAATTTTTCTCAGTACGGGACATGCTTCCGTGCTTCGTCCCGTAGCGAGCCTTGCTCTGCTACTGGGGTTCGAAACCCGCCGACACCGAAGGCTATGGCGGGCACAGTAAGAACGGGCGGTTCCACTACGTTAAGCCACCAAGGCAAAATATTTAATTATTGTAGTTTACCCCGAGCGGTTCGACTGCGCTCACCGCAGGCGAGAGTCGAGGGGTTGATTCCATTTAGCAGGACCCGTGCACCACATGGGATGCACGGCCCTGAACCCAATGCGGTTCAGGGAAAATTTCAGTGATGTATTAGTTTCCTAATAGAATTCGGGCAATTAGTACACCTTGGCTCAACACCTTGCGGTGCTTACACCTAGTGCCTATCAACCTGGTAATCTCCCAGGGCCCTAATAACGATTCCTAATCTTGGGGTTGGCTTCATTCTTAGATGCTTTCAGAATTTATCCTTTCCCGACTTAGCTACCCTGCGGTCCACTTGGCAGTAGAGCAGGCACACCAGCGGTCGGTTCACTCCGGTCCTCTCGTACTAGGAGCAAATCCCCTCAAGAATCGAACGCCTGCAGTAGATAGGAGTCCAACCTGTCTCACGACGGTCTAAACCCAGCTCGCGTAACTTTTTAAATGGCGAACAGCCATACCCTTGGGAGCTTCTTCACCCCCGGGATAAGTTGAGCCGACATCGAGGTGCCGAACTGCGCCGTCGCTATGGACGCTTAGGCGCAACCAGCCTGTTATCCCCAGGGTAGCTTTTATCCTTTGATCTCCGGCCGCCTCTAACACGGACCGTCGGCTCACTATGCTCTGCTTTCGCATCTGTTTGGCATGTACGCCTCACAGTTAAGCCAGCTTGTGCCATTACACTATCGGCACGGTTTCCATTCGCGCCTAGCTGACCTTAATAGAATCCTCCGTTACATTTTAGGAGGAGAGCGCCCCACTCAAACTGCCCGCCAGATACTGTTTCTCGCCGTTTTTTCCGTCGAGGTTGAGAGGGTACAAGCTAGAAGAATGGTATTTCACTGACGACTCCAGTCCGACCGAGATCGAACCTTCAAAGTCTCCCATCTATGCTACGCATCTTACCCGTACTCTCAATATCAAGTTGCAGTAAAGCTCCTGGGGTCTTTTCGTCTAACTGCAGGAAACCGGCATCTTCACCGGTATTGTATTTTCACCGAGCAAGTCCCCGAGACAGTTCTCCAGTCATTACACCATTCGTGCGCGTCCAAACTTACTGGACAAGGAATTTCGCTGCGTTATTCCTTAAAACGGTACCATATCTTCTTGAATTGAAGCTGAAAAGAGGGCGCGAGATTTTCCTTCTCACGCAGAAAGTCGGGTGTGGCGGCTCCCTTGAGGTCGGAACTGATTTGTGGTCAATTCCAAACGGTAGGGGCTGCCTACCGTAGGGATTACATGGCTTAGCCTAATGGATTTTAGAATCCATTACCCCACACCTACTCATTGCTCCTCCCCGCTAAGCCACGGATACAGGAGTGCTCCTTCTGAGGGGAGAGCGATCCCTCTTTTCAACTTCAATTCAGGCACGACGTATGGTATCTGAGGATTTTAAGAATCTAGATTGCTTTTTTCTGTTCATACCTTCTACAAGTTTTGCGATTTTATTTCTTCCGCTTTCTTTTAGATGAATTCTTTCAGACATCATTTCCACGATTCTTGAGAATATCTCAAAATCATTTCTCTTATATGTCTTTAATGAGTTTTTCTTAAAGAACGGAATGACTTTTGTTTTTAAGTCATCCAGAGACCTTACGCAATATCGATAAAGGTGCTCTTTGTGGTTATCACTCCTCTTGTTTACGAACAGATTTCCGCAATCGAAATAGTTTTTTATTATTTCCAGTGCGGGCAAACTTTTAGCTCCTTGGGTAATCACAAATTCTGGAAAAATTTGCCATCCGGTTTTTGTAGTTTTATTTTTGATAAAACTTACCGAGAAGCACCCTTCCCCGTCTGTGAATCCAAGAATCCATTGTTCAATTCTTAATCTTTCCTGCTGATTTTCTGCTCTCATCACTTTGTTACTATGGTTATAGTATACCTTAGTAGTGTGAGTCTACAGCACTGTTGTGCACAGATTTCTCAGCATACGGCCATGTGTTTTTTTAGGACCATTCTTACATCACTGTAAGAAGAGATAGCTTTTTGTGTAATTCAATCATTCAACTGTTTATTCCGTATCCAAACGGTCCCAGTCCTTCTGAAACCTTCTTTAGAAAGTTCCAGAACCTTAGGACCGTTATAGTTACGGCCGACATTCACCAGGGCTTATACAATCAAGCAATTGTCTTGCGACTCTCACCTATCGTATTTAACCTTCTGGCATTGGTCAGGTGTCACCCCCTATACATCCTCTTGCGAGTTCGCAGGGAGCTGTGTTTTTAGTAAACAGTTGCCAGAGATACTTTAGCTGCGTCCCGCATAGCTCCGTGAGGAGCGACGTGGGAAAGCCTTATTCCGAAGTTACGGCTGCTTTTTTGCCGAGTTCCTTGGGGACCTCTCACTCGTTCGCCTTCGTCTTCTCGACGAGAACACCTGTTTCGGTTTGCGGTACGGATGCTATGCAATTAAGCTCCGACGCGAAGTCGGAGTCCCGACTGTAACGTCGGGATTTAGAGATTTTTCTTGGAAGGTGGCTTTGTATCATTTCCCCCGCCGAGGCGGGGCATTTTCGCTTTACTTAGATTCGGCATTTAAGCCAGCCCCCGGATTTTCCTGGGAAACATCCTTATAACACGAACGTCAAATCCATAATGCGCGATACATACTCACCTTCGTCCTCCCATCACTTGCATAGTCAGTCACGGAATATTAACCGTGTGTCCATCGGATGCGGTTCTCACCATTTCCTTAGGACCGACTAACCCCTCTCCGACAATCGTTGAGAGGGAAACCTTGTTCTTTCGGCGTACGGGTTTCTCACCCGTATTGTGGTTACTTGTGCCAACATTCTTACTTCGCAACGCTCCACACTGGGTCACCCCTTGTGCTTCATGGCAGATGCGAATACTCTCCTACCACCCTTCGCCGGAGGCTTCGGAGTGGCAAGCCGCTCCACCATTTCTGGCGAAGGGTGCGTCCTGCATAGCTCCGTAAGGAGCGACGCAGGGCCGCCTTGCTACTCTAAAGTCTCCAGCGAAAGATCCTCAGTTTCGGTACCATGCTTAGCCCCATGAATCTGCGGTGCAAAATCTCTGACTGAGTGAGCTGTTACGCTTTCTTTAAAGGATGGCTGCTTCTANNTGCTTAGCCCCATGAATCTGCGGTGCAAAATCTCTGACTGAGTGAGCTGTTACGCTTTCTTTAAAGGATGGCTGCTTCTAAGCCAACCTCCTCAGTGTCAGGGAAATTTCACCTCCTTAAGTGCACTTAGCATGGATTTAGGGACCTTAAATAGAGATCTAGGCTGTTTCCTTTTTGACGCACGGAGCTTAGCCCCCGCCGTCTAACTGCCGAGCTTTTAACTTAGAGAATTCGGAGTTTGATAGGTTTAGCGAGCTTTCGCCCTGTCCAAACCTTCCAGTGCTCTACCTCTCTAAGGAACGCTCGACGCTAGCCCAAAAGCTATTTCGGAGAGAACCAGCTATTACCAGGCTCGATTAGCTTTTCACTTCTTATCACAAGTCATCCCAATGTATTGAACGGCAAACGGGTTCGGGCCTCCTCCCGCTTTTCAGCTGGATTCACCCTGCTCATGACAAGCTCGCTCTGGCTTCGGGTCTAATGCACACGACTTTTGATCGCGCTGTTCACACTCGGTTTCCCTGTGCCTCCATCCTTTATGGGACTTAGGCAGCCGCGTGCATTAACTCGTTGGCTCATTCTTCAATAGGCACGCCATACCAGCGCGGAGCGCTGGATTGACTCCTTGTAGACATACGGTTTCAGGTCTATTTCACCGCCCTCCCGGGCTGCTTTTCACCTTTCCCTCACGGTACTAGTTCACTATCGATCTAGAAGTGTATTTAGCCTTACCGGTTAGTTCCGGCAGATTCCCCCGAGCTATTCGTGTCTCGAGGTACTCAAGAACGAAAACAAAATAGATTTCTGATTTTCAAACACGGGGCTATTACCCTCTTGGGCTCCCGCTTTCCAGCGGGATTGTTTTAACCAGAAATTTTTTAACTATTCTCCCTCACATGCAATGCATGTGAGGGACGTCTCCGCCTTACTACTCCCAGCACTCAATTCAGGTTAGAAGCTCGACTTCCAATGGAAGTTGAGCTTCCTGCATTACCTGAATTGAGAACTGAGTTTGGGCTCTTTCCTTTTCGCTCGCCGCTACTTAGGAAATGTGTTATTGCTTATAAAAACAAATAAATTGTTTAAATAAAACAATAACATTGTTTTATTTTCCTCCAGTTACTGAAATGTTTTACTTCACTGGGTGCGTTCCCCGCCTAATTGGCGGGGTGTCCCGACGTAACGTCGGGACGGGTTTCCCCATTCGGACATCTCCGGATCAAAGGTTGCTAGGCACCTCCCCGAAGCGTATCGCCGCCAAGCCGCGTCCTTCATCACCATCTTCTAGTCAAGGCATCCACCGTACGCCCTTAGTTTCGTATTAGGAAACTAACAAACCACTCATTGAATCTCCGCGAATGAGATTGAATAATTCGTATCATTCGATTGCATTCGTAAGATTCGTGTTTTTGTCCTGCTAAATGAAATCAACCACGTAAAGTTCACTTGCGTTCACCACGTGGCAAGCTTCCTTTAGCATTTTTACTCCATCTACATGCATAAAGACCCCAAAGTCTCACACTGCATGTGATGGCATTCAGTTTTCAATGATCTTCCAAAAACGAACCCCGTCCCGCCGAAGCGGGACGGGGTTCTAACCCCACAAGCAACATTAAAGTCGCTTACGCCGCTTCGAAAAGATTAAGTTTTTAAACATTTTTTGGATACTTGCCATTTTATACTTTCTCTCTATCAATGTCAAACTCTTGTACTAATTCAGCACAAGCACTTGACAGCAATACGTTTATCGTGCTATGATTAAATTTGGAGGAGATACGCGATGGACTACCTTTTCTCCGGGCTCTTGATGGTTGTAGTAATCTGCCTGATTCTATGGCAGAGCCGGCGCGAACTTCGCGCACGAGGCGGACCTTAAGGTCCGCCTCTGACTTTTTATTGCTCTTTCAAATCAAGACAAACGGAATTGATACAATATCTTTTTCCCGTTTGTGTCGGGCCATCATTGAAGACGTGACCGAGATGGGCGTCGCATTTCGCACACTTCACTTCTGTGCGATGCATGTCGAAGCTGTTATCTCCCACGAGCTTTACATTCTCGAGAATTGCCGGATTGTCAAAAGACGGCCAGCCAGTACCAGAATCAAATTTTGCATCTGATGAGAAAAGTTCGTTGCCGCAAGCTTTGCAGATATAAGTGCCTTTCGCATCAGTCTTCAAGAATCTTCCGCTGAAGGGCAGCTCTGTCCCTTTCTCGCGCATGACTTTATACTCTTCAGGAGTTAATTTAGACTTCCACTCATCATTTTCCATTCTTAAATCTTAAATCATAAATCTTAAATCTTCAACAATTTAGCAAATTCTTTCTGCACTTTCTCGAGCTTGGGATTAATTATAATCTGGCAGTAAGGCTCTTTCTTATGGCTCTCATAGTAATCTTTGTGGTAATTCTCGGCTTCATAAAATTCTTTAAATGGTTCGACTGCGCTCACCACAGGCGGCCCGGCTTTTTCTGAATTAAGCTCGGCAATGAATTTCTCCGCTTCTTTCTTCTGTTCCTCATTGGTGAAAAAAATGACGGAGCGATACTGCGGACCGATGTCATTCCCTTGTCTGTTGACCGTCGTCGGATCATGTGAAGCAAAAAAGACCGTGAGCAAATCGCGATAAGCGATTTGCTCTGGATTATATTCAACATAAGTGACTTCCGCATGACCGGTCCGCCCCGTAGAAACTTTTTCATATGTGGCCTCTTCCGCAGTGCCGCCGGAGTATCCGGGTAAAACTTTTTTGACACCACGAAGCTTCTTAAACACCGCTTCCGTACACCAGAAACATCCCCCGCCTAATACTCCTGCTTCCGTTTTCATCATTGTTGAGTTCGCAAGAAAAAGCGCTTCAGAATTTGAAGCCAACCGGATTTCACGACTGCAGCTGTTCGCGTTTCTCCTAGCTCCGGTAAATTTTCGCTTGGCAGTTCCTCACTTGGCGGTTGGACCGCCAAGTTGGGTGAAAGAGAGATGTTTGCCACCCGCTGTTTCAGAAGCTCAATTTGGTTTTGGAGATAGGCGATTTTTTCCGTTTTCTCTTCCTCAATCTTGGCCGCCAGTTTAGACGGCTCTGCATTCCCCACCGTTAGAATAATCGCGTCAGATGAACTCACAGGATGAAGGTCAGTCACCCTACTGCTGAAAGAAATGCTCCGGCCGGCTTTAACAATCGTATCTTGAGGGAAGACAAAAGCCTTTCCGGCAGAGATTATCGCTTTGCCGAAAAGGCTAGCTTCATATCTTGAATTATTCTTAATTTCAATTCTTTCCGGAGTAGCGAGAATAATGCTAAGTTCCGGCTCGATGATTTTTACATTAACCCTCGATATCGCCTGTCCTTCTGGAAGAGTGGTGTTTAGAACTACTACATATTCCCCAGGATATTCGTAAGTATGATTCAAGACCGGTCCAACACCTTCGGTACCGTCTCCGAAATTCCATTTAAAGATACTGCTCTTAGTATATTGAAAATTTGTTTCTGCCCTAAACTCGAGCGGACCGCCGACAGAGCCGAGCCGGTCTCTGCCGGCGCTAACGCTAGATGTCATTTCCGGCTTTTTATTGCTCAAGGAAGTAGCGTTGTAATGCGCGGAAGAAGCGGGCTCACTTGAACTACCAGTGATTTCCGGAGTTGTGGTTGCGGTTCCTTTATACTCTTTTTCGTCTTCCGACGTGCCTACATCACCCACCGTTATAAAGCTCTTTATATTATTGAAAGTAACAGAGCCTATACCGCTTACATTTTGAATATCCTCAATAGTCTGAAATAGTCCGTTTTGAGTTCTATAACTTATGATTGCTTGAGCCTTAACCGGCCCAATGCCCTTCAGTGTTTGGAGCTCTTCCGGCCCAGCGGTGTTGATATTGATAAGCGCCGCTTGAGCACTTAAGACTACCGGCAAGAGTGCAAGTAGCACTACCAAACAGATTTTAGAGATGCGCGCGAGCATACGCGATGACTCCGATACTTATAGAGATGAGGCACAGAAAAGCAAAAAGGAATTTGAAAAAGGCTTTATCGAAATAACGCATAAATATATTATACCCCACTTCACTAAAGCTACGAGGGGCAAGCAACAAAAACCCCGCCCAATGGCGGGGTTTTTGTTTAGGCCTTTAGGCCAGCGTAGTAATCCTTGAGTGGATTACGGCAGAGTCACGTTGCCAGTTCTCCATGAGGAGTTGCCTGACATGAAGTTCGAGACTTGGATCTCGCCCATGTCATCTGCAGTTGCCCAGGAAACTCTGTTGATCTGGATTGCGTATGCACCGCTAGTAACGTCACTGCAACCACCCACAGACTCACAAGTACGAGAGTTGAAGACCATCGATACCGGGATATCAATGCTCAATCCTTCAGCCAGTACCCAGCTGTTCGTGGTCGTAGCAGTTACGCCAGACGGAACAGTGATAGCAGTTGAGGACGCGACTATCGTCATGGAGTTAGCGAGTGTAGTACCAGATACTTCTGCACCTCCTCTGTAGATTACAGAGGACGAAGCAGTGTCGCCGAGCGGAGTACCCAAGACAACCAACGGACGCGTGGTTGAAGCCGAGTCACCGAAGACAACGGCACTGCCGACTGCCTTCACTGTAATCACGAAGTCGGCCTTAGCCGTAGTGGTAGCACCAGAGAATCCTGGAGCACCGCCGTAGGTAATCGCCTTTGACTTCAAGGTAAGTTGGGCACCGGCCTTGCGAACGCCGATTGTCTCGCCGAGACCGTTACCGGACTCGGTAATGCCCGTACCCTTCATGTTCTCCGCCGTCAGGTTTGCTGCCGTGGTAGAAGCGGTAAAGGTCGTAAGAGCAATGGTAGCGTCTATGACGTCAACTTTGAAGGTCAAGCTGACTGAAGTGTCCTTCGGAATCTTGTAATCAATATCCGTGAAGGTTGCGGTTGACTGACCGCTGAAGTTCATGGTCGTTGCCGAACCTACGAGCGTGCTTCCGTCATAGAGGTAAGCAGCCGAGGTTGAAGCTGTGCCAGAGCCGGTCATCTTCGAGATGTTAACCACCACATCGGTGAGGAGGACATCGTCCTTCTCTGCCTTGACATTGAACTTCAAGAGAGTGAGTTTATCGCACTCGTCCTCGGTTGAGGAAGAGGTGCAGATATAATCATTGTCTTCAGGATTGTCAGCGGCAGTGGAAGCGGTAAGGGTAGCGCTTTCTGACAGATCACCTTCAGTGGTGAAACTGTTAGTGAAAGCAGTTGACGGACCGAACTGGTTGATAGATGCACCGCTATAAGCGCGAACGCCGTCAACCGGAACGCCTAGAGACCAAGTCTCTGTGTCATAGTCTGTATCCCAAGTGCTTCTGCCGTCAACAGCGATGGTCAGTATCCTAGTAGCATTCTTCGGGACGACATAACCGAAGCCCGCAAGAGTGATAAAGTAGTCTGAACCGTCTTTAACGACTGTGGTTGAGTTAAGATCTGATGATGTCAGAACATTTTTGTCCGGATCGAGAACATAGATCTTGGTAGCAATCTTGTTGTAGAAGTTCTGGTCAGCAACACTAGTGCCAGTGACATGGTCCATGTCGATTTTGATTCTCTCGACCCTCATATCAGAGCCCTTAGCCTCAAGTTTGATACCAAAAACTTCTCTCTTTGAGTCGTTTTCGTACAGCTTCGTGCCTGAAGCCGGATTCGGGTTCTTTGATACTGTGATAGTACCTTCAGCACCGGGGGTAGTGATTACACCACTGGTGGTGACGGTAGTACTGACTGCAGCACCGGGAACAGTTCCTGTAGCACCGGTGGAGAGTGAGGCGTGCTTAGCTCTGGAGAGAGGGCCCCAGTAGCCAGCTGCGGGAGTTACTCCGTTAGCTGCCTGCCAAGCCGCTACCGCAGCTTTAGTAAGAGAACCGAAGTAACCCATAGCTACGCCTGCTGGCATAACTAAGTGGCCTCCGTTCACAAGCACTTGCTGAAGAGCGGTAACTTCTGCACCCGTCGAGCCAACTGTCAGATTCTGGGTGAAGGTTGTACTTGTGGTAACAGTCGTGCCTTGAAGGGCCGCAAGCTGTGCCATAAGTGCATTGATCTGGGCCTGGAGTTCAGCAATAGTGACAGCGCCGGCCATTGGCACAAAAGAGCCAAGGGCAACGGTCGCGCCTACTGCAATTCCAGCGATCTTTGCAATTCTTGTTTGTAACATTTTGTAATTTTACTTCTAATGCGTCGGTACTTCCCATTAATTTCTAAATCGTCGGGAGAATACAAACGGGTATTAATTTTGCCAGCAACGGTTATGCCTTCACTGGCAAGCCCCTATATTATAAGGAGATTGTCCATTAAAAGCCAAAAACGCTGTGGATAACGCTATATTACCATTTTAAGCTTTTTAGGCAAGAGAATACCTACTCCAGCGTTTTTCCCCTCGTTTTATAAGAATACCAGCCGCCACCATTGAAAGAAGCTCTCTTTGAACGGTCTTTTCGCTACAGTCGCTTATGAGGGGCGAGACGTCCTTTATCATGATTTCTTTCTTGCGCTTGAGAAGATTGACGATAATGCTTTGACGGCTATTTTTCTTAACAGATGGTTTTGACCATGCGCCGAATTCCTTTAGGAGCGGCTTCTCTTGCTTCTTTTCGACAATATTGTCCTTTATATAGTCAGACTCGGGGAGTGGTGACAATAGTCTCTCGCTTAATTGCGCTTCACGAGAAAATATTGTCTCTAAAGGTTTTTCTTGCTCATACTCAATCTTAGACAGCTCGTGAGCTAGAATTTTGTGATTTGTGTCTGAAATCAGTCCAACATTTTTTGCTAGGGCAAAAAAGGCGGCGACCTCTCTGACTGTACGAGTTTTGTCTTTTATCATATCGGAAACCAAGTCGACAGAAAGTTTCCGTAAACGCCACTTCAACGGCTCTTGGTCATTAAAAAATCCAGTAATAAGATAAATTGCAGAGGCTAATTTTTGGAGTTTCTTACTTATCTCAGGCATACAAATTCAAACTTTATGTCCTTTTGTGTCCTTTAAGTGTCCTTTGGTTTTTCATCAAATTGTCTTTTACTAAAACTATACTCATTATGGAATTAAGGGACAAATTTTGCAACCCCACTCCAGTTTTGAAAATGACAAAACTGGAGTGGGGCAGACCTCTTATAGTCGTGTTATTATTAAGAAAAAAGAATGGCCCGCAGATCTAAAAAAAATCACGAATCGGACGAGGATGCTTTAGCTAGTCTTAGACTTATTTCGCGTGAGACCCTAAACACAATTTTAGGTATTTTTTCTCTGGTACTCTCCGCCTTTCTCTTGCTGGCCGCATACGACGCGGCTGGCCGTGTTGGCGTAGTGGCTTACAGCTCTCTCTCTTACCTCTCCGGTATCGGCTACTACATTCTCCCCATAGTATTCATACTTCTTTGTGTCTCGCTCCTTCACGAAAGAGCGCGGCAATTCGCCTTGCCTCAAATACTGGGTTCGTCGCTCTTTTTCCTCTCGGCCCTTGGCTTGGTGGACCTTTTTTCGCAAAAGGGTGGTATCATCGGCGGCATTATTTCTGGTCCGCTTCTAAACCTTTTTGAGGTCTATGTCAGCTCGCTTCTCCTTTTTGCCCTTATGATTGTAGCGATTCTCGTGATATTCGATGTTCCCTTGCGACTGGATTTCATCTCGCTTTTCAAGCGACTTTTCTCGCGAGAAAGAGAAGACAACACCCACACTCCTCTGGAATCATCAGTTATTGATAAGGCATTGGAGAAAGCCGCAAAAGACCAGAGACCGATAACTTACCCCTCGACAAGCCCGGAGCAAGTAATCAGCAAGGTCAAGCGCGATAGTGATGAAGGATTCATGCCTACGACGGTACGCAGAAGCGGCAAGGTCTGGACTCCTCCCCCGCTCTCACTTTTAGAGAGAGACAGTGGCAGACCCGGCGTCGGAGACATCAAGGCCAACGCCAACCTCATCAAGCGCACTCTTCTTAATTTCGGCATTGTAGTTGAGATGGATGAGATATCCATCGGTCCATCAGTCACGCGCTACGCATTGAAGCCGGCCGAGGGCGTTAAGCTCTCTAAGATCTTAGGACTCCAGACCAATTTGGAGCTGGCGCTGGCGGCTCACCCGGTGAGGATCGAGGCGCCGATTCCCGGCAAATCTCTTGTCGGTATCGAGGTGCCCAATACTGCCAAGTCAATCGTCGGTTTGGGCTCGCTTATTTCCGAGAGCGACTATTCTGAGAGCGTCTTGCCGCTTCTTATTGCTTTGGGCAAAGACATTGCCGGCCGCTCCATTTTCGACAACATTTCCAAGATGCCGCATCTTCTTATCGCGGGCGCCACCGGTTCCGGCAAGTCGGTTACTATTCACGCCGTCATTACCTCCCTTCTTTATCGCAACCCTCCGGAGAATCTTAAATTCATCATGATAGACCCGAAGCGCGTCGAGCTTACTTTGTACAACGGCATCCCTCATCTCCTTGCTCCCGTGATTACCGACCCTAAGAGAGCCATCATGGCGCTCAAGTGGCTTGCCAAAGAAATGGACCGCCGTTATGACATACTGGAAAAATCGAGTGTTCGCGACATTAGTTCATATCACAAAAACATCTTGCTTCCAGCCATAGAAAATTCTAAATTGAAAATTAAAAATTCGGAGGCGCAGCCTCCGGACTCCATGCCGTATGTCATAGTCATCATCGACGAGCTGGCCGACCTCATGCATGCTTATCCGCGCGAGCTTGAGTCCGCAATCGTGCGCTTGGCCCAGATAAGCCGCGCCGTCGGTATTCACCTCATCCTCTCAACCCAGCGGCCGTCCGTAAACGTCATTACCGGTCTCATCAAAGCAAACATCCCTTCTCGCATCGCGCTTCAAGTGGTCTCACAGATTGACTCTCGCACCATTATCGACTCAGCCGGCGCTGAGAAGCTCTTGGGCGCCGGCGACATGCTTTTCCAGTCCGGAGAGATGAGCAAGCCTATTCGCATCCAGTCGGCCTACATCAGAGAACAGGAGGTAAAAGCCGTAGTGAAGTACCTCAAAGATTCTTACGTGGACGAACTCCAGGACGAGATAAACTTTTCCGGCGAGCACACTAGTAATGTCATCTTTTCTTCTTCGGTCGAGAGCGACAAATTCAGCAGCGATGATGACGAACTCTATGAAGAGGCTCGCGAAACGGTCATTCAGGCCGGCAAGGCCTCAACCTCGTTCCTACAGCGAAAGTTGCGTATCGGCTACGCTCGTGCGGCACGGCTTATGGACATGCTCGAAGAGCGCGGCGTTATCGGGCCGGGCTCTGGCGCCAAACCGCGAGATGTTATCGGCGCAACTACCGGTATCGGCATAGAGATGCTTGAGACCGAGATTGAAAACAGTGATGAAAATTAGTTTCCTGCCTAAGCATTGGCTGTTAGTGACACTTGGATTGATTTTTGCCGGCTACGTGCTCTTTCAGGCGCGATATCTTATCCTTGGACCGCAAGTTTGGATTGACAGTCCTCAAGATGGTGCGGTTGTATCAGAGCCGGTCATTGCCATAAGCGGCCGCGCTAGGAATGCGGCTTGGATAAGTCTCGATGGTAGACAAATCTTTACCGACGAGAAAGGCCTTTGGAGCGAGAAATTGATACTGGCCGAGGGCTTAAGTATAATGACCGCCAGGGTTAGAGACAGATTCGGCAGAGAAACTAGCAAGAATATAAGAATAATTTTCAATGGCTAAAGCAAAAAAAATAAAGGGGAGTATCGACACAACTCTAGACGCAATAAGGGTGAAGTTCGGCGAGGACTCCATTATGAAATTAGGTGACAAGCCGAAAGTCGGTGTTGACGCAATATCTACCGGCTCGATTGGCCTTGACGAAGCGTTGGGAGTGGGCGGACTCCCTCGCGGCCGCATTATCGAGATATTCGGTCCGGAATCTTCAGGCAAGACCACCTTGTCATTACATGTGATAGCCGAAGCCCAAAAACTCGGCGGTATTTGCGCTTTTATAGACGCGGAGCACGCCATGGACCCGGAGTATGCTAAGCGCCTCGGTGTCAAAATAAATGAACTGCTTATTTCTCAACCAGACACGGGAGAACAAGCGCTCGAAATAGTTGACTCTCTTGTACGCACGGGCTCACTCGATGTCATCGTCATCGACTCTGTTGCAGCGTTAACGCCTAAAGATGAAATCGAAGGTGATATGGGCGCATATCATGTTGGCAAACAGGCGCGCCTGATGAGCCAAGCCTTGCGCAAACTTACGGCTATCGTGGCAAAGTCGAAAACTATTGTCATCTTCATCAACCAAATACGCATGCAGATTGGCGTCATGTTTGGTAACCCAGAAACGACCACTGGCGGCAAAGCTCTCAAATTCTACACTTCGGTGCGTCTCGACATCCGCCGCATCGCCCAGATTAAAAAGGGTGAGGAAGTAATGGGCGGGCGCACAAGAGTAAAGGTGGTCAAAAACAAAGTTGCCGCGCCATTCAAGCAAACCGAGTTTGACCTAATGTATAACGAAGGAATTTCCCGCGAAGGCGAGCTTATTGCTCTAGGCGAGAAATATGGCCTTGTCCAAAAATCCGGCAGCACCTACAAATACAACAATGAGAAGCTCGCTGTCGGCTACGATGCAACTCGCACATTCTTGCGCGAAAATAAAAAAATAGCGGACCAAATTCTCAAAGAAATTAGACAAAAATTCAGAGAAATGTAGAATAGTCTGGCTATGTTGGATTACAGCGAAGTTACACTGCGAAAATACATTATCTATGAGAACGAGCCGTGGGAAGTTATCGGCTCGCATGTCTTTCGCAAACAGCAGAGAAAGCCGGTTAACGCTACAAAATTAAGAAACCTTATCACTGGTCGAGTGACAGAAGTCTCTTTCCACGTTTCCGACAAAGTCGAAGAGGCAGATATCGATAAAAAAGAAGTTAAGTATCTTTATAACAACCGCGGAGAGTATTGGTTCTGCGAAGCGAGCGACTCGAGTAAGCGCTTTAAACTACCGGAAGACTTGATTGGCCCGGCGGCGAAATTTCTCAAACCAAACATTATCGTGGATACAATGCTCTTGCAAGGTAAAATCATCGGGCTCAAAATTCCTATCAAAATGGAACTCAAGGTCGTCGAGGCCCACGATACAACCAAAGGCAACACCGCTCAAGGCGCGACCAAGTCCGTTAGACTTGAGACGGGGGTTGAAATCCAGGTCCCGATGTTTGTGAAGGAAGGAGATGTTGTTCGGGTGAATACGGAGACGGGTGAGTATACAGATCGAATATGAGACCGATAAAGAATCCGACAGCGCCCCAGTACAAAAGGATAAAGAGAAACTCCTGCCCCAAGACGGCAGTGCTGTCGCCAAAAATTTTATAAATTACGATCAAAGGCAGGAAAATCGGCACAGCAAAGTAGTCGGCAAAGCATTCTTCTCCCGCCGACTCCGGACAAAAAACTTTCAAAATAAAAACGAGCATAATCAGTGCCGGTACGAAAAGCAGGCCTTGAAACGCGTAGGGTAATCGCATAAAAATATTATAACTCAATTACCTGCTGACGTAAGGAAATTGTTCCTAACGTATCGAGATATTATCTCGATACGTAGGGTAACAATCCCATGTAGCGGGCGCGCTTGATGGCCAGAGCTAATTGCCGCTGACTTTTGGAAGGAACCCCAGAGCGCTGACTCGACTGAATGCGAGCGTGCGGAGTAAGAAACTTTTTAAGAGTTTCGACATCCTTGTAATCTATATAGTCGTTTTTAGAAAGGGATATCATCGATGTTTATATTTTCTTCCGGATATTCGATAGTTTCAGCCGGCTTGTCCGCCATAGCTTTAACGTCGGCGGGAGAAGACACCACGCCGGAAGTGCGCGGCCCAAATTGGACCCTGTCTGCAACCACTTCAGTGCGATACTTCTTCTGCCCGTCTGTTCCATCCCAACTTCTCGTCTGCATGCGGCCTTCTACCAACACATTTGACCCCTTGCGCAAGTATTGAGCAGTAGTTTCGGCTTGGCGGCCGAAGACCACTACATTATGGAAGTCGGTCGACTCCTGCTTGGCGCCATTTTTGTCTTTCCATACTCTGTTGGTAGCCACCCCAAGCGTCGCTACTTGGACACCGGAGGGCAGGGAGCGAAGTTCCGGATCGCGGGTAAGATTGCCGATGATAATAGCGCGGTTGAAATACATATAACTATTTTATCATTACTTCTTCAGCCGGAGTAGGCGGCAACTCTTTTTCTTCTTTCTCTTCCAGAGCTGCCCGCGCTTTAGCGAAGGTAAAGGAAGTCTCTTTAGGAGCTTTGACGAGAAGGTATCGTAGAAGTTCATTCATTTTCCTCAACTCGTCTTTAAGAGATTCGACTTTAGCCGGTTCAGAGTCAAATTTTATCCAGCCGATATAAGCATCGGAGACTACATAGCGAGAGGCGCCAATAGTCTTCGACATGTTGTAGGCGAGAGCCTGCTCAAACGGCGCCTCGGAGTCGACGATGCTCCCTCCGGCTTTGCTTATAGCATCTTTCATCTTCTCGGTTACTCCGGGAAGCGCATCTTCGGCTACGCTCGGCAAAATGAGATATCCCAGTTCGTAAATTTGCATCATTAAGTCTGATAATATCAGACTTAATACCCTATCATACTAAGGGCGTTATTGACAAGAACGGCTCGAACCTGTTCTTCATCCTCCCTTCTTATCTCCGCAATCCTTTTGACGACTTCCGAAACATAGCTCGGTTCGTTCCTTTGACCGCGATAGGGAACAGGGGCAACGTACGGAGCGTCTGTTTCCGAGAGAATCATATTGAGCGGAGCGTTCTTAATGACCTCATCATAATCCGAGGTGAAGGTAATTACTCCCGTGAAAGATATAGAGAACCCAATGGCAAAAAACCTTTGTGCCACTTCCCAACTGCCAGCAAAGAAGTGGATATTGCCGCGTAGTTTAGAAGCTCGGCTTCCAAGTGGAAGCCGAGCTTCCTCAAGAATTTCAAGGATCTCTTCATACGCATTTCTAGCATGGATCATCAGGGGCTTATTGTGCGCGACAGCAAATTCTATTTGGGCCAAAAATAATTTTTTCTGCCTATCAAAATCTTCTTCTTTCTTGGCATGATAGAAATCAAGCCCGCATTCCCCTATCATTACAACTTTTGGATTTTGTATTAGACTTTCAAACTTATCAATATCAAAATCAACTGGACCTGTCCCGTTAGAGGATGAAGTTTCTCTAATGGGATGCACACCGATACAAGCATAAATTTCAGGGTGTCGACCTGCCAGGTCGACACCCTTGGCAGACGACTCAAAATCAGTTCCCACGACTATCGTGTGAGTTTCTGTCTCTTTCAATCTTTTTATAACCTCACCAAAATCCTTCTGATAATCAGAGAAATTCAGGTGCGAATGAACATCGAAGTATTTAGGCATCAGTCTTTGCGAGGAAATAGGGGCGATTCCGGCTTCTTATTGGCTTTTACAAGAGATTTAATTTTTGCGGAAGTATCCGGCATAAACGGATTGAGCATGCGAGCAATGGAATAAAGTCTGACAACCAAGTCAGCAATAACCTCCTCGTCTTTAGACTCCCATGGTTTTTTTTCTTGGATTAAAGCGTCCAACTTCCCGATCTTGGCCCAGATGTAGTCTGCTGCTTTATTTATCTCAAACTTATCAAGAATAGCGAAAAAATCTGACATATCTTCCCATTCCGCAATTTCTACCGGCTTATCTAAATGCGTCTGGGCAAGCTGCATGATACGCGAGACCAGATTGCCTAATCCGTTAGCCAGATTAGCATTGTAAGCTTCCAAAAACTTTTCCCAACTTATATCTGTATCTTCGAATTGATTTATCTCCCGCGTAACAAAATAACGCAAGGCATCAAGGCCAAACCTGTCTACAACTTCCTTAGGAGCGATGACATTGCCAATAGATTTAGACATCTTTTCTCCTTTGTAATTAATAAACCCGTGAATAACAATTTGTTTGGATGGGAAAAGTCCTGCTGACATAAGCATCGCCTGCCACATGCCCGCCTGCTGACGTACCTGATCCTTGCCTGCAAACTGTACGACCGGCCACCATTTCTCAAATTCCTCCATATCATCCGGCCACCCGATGGTAGAAATGTAGCTGGTCAGAGCATCGAACCAGACATACATTACATGTTCAGGATCGCCAGGCACTTCTACTCCCCAGGGCATTTTCGCTTTAAGGCGGGAAACGCTAAAGTCTTCCAGTCTCCTTTCCGCAAATTTAATAATTTCATTAAAACGGAAGTCGGGAATTACAAAGTCTGGATGGCCTTTATAAAATTTCAAAAGCGGCTCTTGATATTTTGAAAACCTAAAGAAATAATTCTCCTCTTCTCTGATTTCTAATTCCTTATCAGGATGGATGACACAGCGTCCATTAATTAGTTCCGAATCGGTCTTTTCAAGCTCGCAGCCAATGCAGTATTTGATTGTGTAATTCTTTTTATATATATCCCCCGCCTTCTCACAAAGTTTCCAGATCTCTTGAGCGGCTCTTTTATGGCGTTCCTCCGTAGTGCGGATAAAATGTACGCTTCCCTGGTCTATGCCTAAAAGTTCAATAAGTTCTTTAAACTTACTGGCATATTCGTCTGTATACTGTTGCGGGTCACGATTCGCTTCAATTGCCTTGTTGTAAACTTTGGCTCCATGTTCGTCTGTACCGGTATTAAAAAACACTTCGTCCCCCTGCAGCTTTTTCGCTCGTGCTATGACATCTGCATGGATTAACTCCATAGCAAAGCCGATATGCGGTTCCGCGTTTACATAGGGAAGGGTGGTTGTTATATAAAATGATTTCATTTTATTGTGATGCCCCGACGCTTTAGGTCGGGGAGCCGGCTGAAACGTCGGCTTAGAAACTTTTCTTGTCGGACATTTTGAAATTATTGAGCGGCGGAAAGCTTGGCAATTTTCTTCTCTTCGATGTCGGAGAGGAGCTCCATGACTACCGCCGCCACCGGTACCGCAACGAGAATGCCGAGAAACCCTGCCAGTTGTCCACCGACCACCAGAGCGATGATCGAGACCATCGGCGGCATGCCGACAACCTTTTTGACTACCATGGGGTAAAGAATGTGATTCTCAAGCTGCTGGATGAGGACGTAAAGAAGAGCAACGATTAAGGCCGAGCTCATACCTAAAGAGGCGTAGGCGACAAAGACCGCGGGTATTGCCGCGAGCACCGGACCAAAAAGCGGGATAAGTTCTAAGATCCCGGCCAAAACCGCCAGAAGCAAGGCATGTTCCACTCCGATAATGAGGAGCCCGAGGTAGACGAGGATGGCGACGAGCACGCCGAGGAGAAGTTGACCCTGCAGCCAGAGGCCAATCTTTCTTTGTGAGCGCTTCCAGAGACCGATGACATAGGGCTCGTGATTTATGGGCGTGATGATTTTCAAGAACTTGCCGACGCCGTCATCTTGCACTGCGAGGTAGAACGAGAGTACGACAATGAGGACAAAGTTGATAACGCCGCCGAAGACTAAAGCGAGCGATGAGAAAATGCCTTGGGAAAGGAACCGGGAGAAAGAATTGAGATAGGAGCTAAGCTCGCGCACCAAAGTCGGGGTATCGAGCCCGCTAAAGATATTTTGGGTTCGAAACATTCCGGAGAGTACGCTGTCGTTGACGACGGCATTGGAGTAGATGGTAAGAGTTTTGACGAATGCCGAGATCTCACCGATAAGCGGAAGGAGAAGAAAGTAGAAAAATCCTGATAGAAACAAGGCTGCGAAAATATAGACGGCGACAACGGCCGGCAGACGCGGAACGCTTTGCCGTCTAGCCCAGACAGTGACTGGCTCTATAGCTGAAGCGATAGCTATTGAGGCAATGAGGATAAGGATGAACTGGGATACTTTTAAAAAAGCATATGCGAGAGCAAGCACTATCACCAGCCGCATCCAGCTGCCGGTAGTAATAGAAATTTTCCGAATATCGTTCATGAAGATTATGATAGCACTATTTAAAAGTTAAAACCTTTTTGACCGCCTTTTGGTTCGTGACATTGCCGATCATGGCTAGGTTTAACTTTTCATCTTTAAAAATGTCTTGAGCCGCTTCCACAACTTCTTTAGCTGTTACTTGCCGCACCGCTTTTTCGATATCAAACGGAGATTTAAGCTTCCCGGTAATAACTTCTTCTATGCCGTAGAATTGAGCGAGAGCATGAGTCGTTTCAAGATGCATGAAAAGATGCCCAAGATAATGCTCTTTAGCCTTTGCTAATTCCTCATCAGATATAGGGACTTCAGCTAATTTCTTGCACTCATAGAGAACTGCTTTTACTACTTCTTCAGTGCGAAAAACATTAATACCGGTCGAGATAGTTAGAACGCCGTGGTCGGTATTATCATGATGACCCGCGTCAATGTAGTAGCAGGCACCCATTTCATGCCTGACTTTCTGCCACAGGCGGCCAGACATTCCTCCGCCGAGAACAGAGCTAAGCACCGTAATAATTGGAATTTTTTTATCCTCGGCATCATAGCCGCGAAAACCGAAAATAAGATGTGCTTGATTAGTCTTTTGCTTGCGAACTGAAAGGCCGGGAACTTTTTGGCTCTCTTTGACTGGAAGCTTGGTGATTTTCTTGCCGCCAGGAATGTTCTGGAAGTTTTTCTTCACCTCCTTGAGAATCGCTTTTTCACTTATATCGCCTGCTACTACTACGATAGTTTTATTGGCTACATAATGCCTGCGCCGGTAATCAACGAAATCCTGTCTGCTAAAGCGTTTGATGTTTTCCTTGGGGCCGATGATCGGGCGCCCAGCCGGCGTATCTCCATACATTAGCTTGGTAAAAACATTGTAGACATTGTCCTGAGGCAAATCATCATACATGCTGATTTCTTGGAGAATTACTCCCCTTTCCTTCTCAAGGTCATCTTGTGGAAAAACCGGATTCAGATACATATCAGAAAGAATTTCAAGAACTTTTTTGAAATGCTTTTTTTCAGCTTTGGCGTAATAACCGGTATATTCATTGCCGGTAAAAGCGTTATTGTAAGCTCCCATGCTATCCAATTCGCGCGCGACATCTAGCGCGGTAGGCCTATTGATAGTGCCCTTAAAACACATGTGCTCTAAGAAATGGGAAAGGCCGCCTTGCTCTTTAGTTTCGTAATTCGAGCCAGTCTCAACCATAACCATGGTAGTGACAGAAGGATTCCCTTTAGTTGGCACAGTAATCACTCGCAAACCGTTTGGAAGAGTAGTTTTCTTGAATTTCATGAGAAACATAGAATACCCTAAATAATAGCTTCTTTCAAATCAGAGACTTTAATACGCTTCTGCTCACCTGTATCACGATCGCGGAGAGTGACTGTATCGTCTTTAAGAGTATCGAAGTCGATGGTAATGCAGAAAGGCGTGCCGATCTCGTCTTGCCTTCTATAGCGCTTGCCGATATTGCCGTTGTCGTCAAACTCAAGATTTGGGATTTGGGATTTAAGATTTAGGAATAATTCTCTCGCTTTAGACACCAATTCTGGCTTATTTTTAAGGAGGGGAAAGACTGCGGCGCGGACAGGAGCAATGTGTTTTGCCAACTTGAGATAAATCCTTGGTTCGCCGCCTATTTCATCTTCGGTATACGAAGAAAGAAGAATTGCTAGAATAGTACGGTCTACCCCGAGTGACGGTTCTATCACATGAGGAGTCAATCGATCTCCTGTTTCTTCATTAAAGTATTCCAAGCTTATACCACTTTTAGCAGAATGGGCTTTAAGATCGAAATCGGTGCGATATGCTAAACCCCACAATTCTTTCCTACCGAACGGGTAATCGAACTCGAAATCGATAGTCCGTTTAGAATAATGGGCTCTATCTTCTGGCGTCACATCAAGCTCAATAATTTGCTTGATTCCGATCTCTTTGCCAAATTTGCGCATCTTTTCTAGCCATTCCTGAAAATGTTTTTCCCAGTCTTTTTCTCTAACGAAGTACTCGACTTCCATCTGTTCAAACTCACGCGAACGAAAAATGAAATCGCGCGGAGAAATTTCATTTCGAAAAGCCTTGCCTACTTGGGCTATGCCGAAGGGTAATTTTGGATGGAATGAATCAATAACATTTTTAAAATTAGTAAATATTCCTTGTGCGGTCTCCGGACGCAAGTAAGAAACAATAGATTCCTCTCCGGCTCCCACAGAAGTTTTAAACATTGTATTAAATTGCTTTCCATCTTCCATAGGATCAGTGAACGTAGAAACATGTCCTGATGCTTCCCAAACATTTGGATTCATTACTATTGAAGCGTCATTCACGAACATATCCTCACGATCAAAGATAAATCTTTGCTTCCATAGACACTTAATATTCTCCTTAAGAATTGCCCCATAATGCCCGTAATCCCAGAAGCCGGAAAAGCCGCCGTAAATTTCCGAGCTTGGATAAATAAATCCTCTTCTTTTACAAAGAGAAACGATTTTTTCCATCATTCCTAAATCCTGAATCATAAATCTTAAATCTATTTGACCACTATATCATCTCCTTGGATAAATGCGGGGTCGCTAGAAAGCTTTGTGGTAAGCGGAGGGTTAGTCGCAGTAACAGTCTTATCTAAGAGAGAATCGAAGCCGGACAAGCCAATGCCGGTTACCAGAGTGGGCGCAGTGCCAAGCTGGGCGGTTGCGGGAGTAAGCGTTACTTGGAAAGCCACTTCCCTCGTGGCGGTAGAAAAGCCGGTGCCGCTCGAGAGCGTGCCGAGTTCCCAAGTTACCGTATTCGTCGTTTCGTCGTAAGAAATGTTTTCGCTCGCGGCACTATGCACTCCGCTCCACTTTACTCCTGTCCCGAGCCGAGCGACTATCTTGGCATTTGTTAAATTCCCCCGTGTGTTGCCGGCCGACCAGATGATGCCGTAAGTGGTTTCCTTCCCAACTTTTGGCGGGATTGGCCCGGTATTATCGAAGGGACCGAGCGAATGAGTGGCGCGAGAAGAAAGCGAGACCTGTGAAGCGACTTTTATCGTGCGCTTTTCGCTTATGGTAAGTAGCCCCTCGCCGCTGCCTCGCATGCCCGATAGAACAACCTCTATCTCTATCCCGCGCTCTGCTCCCGGAGAGATAGTATCGGGCAAAGCGGAGAAATTAAAAGAGACTGCCCCCTCCTGTCCAGGCGAGAGCTCTGAAAGTCTTTGCGAGTTGACAATGCTCCAGCTAATGCGATTCGAGGATGCATTATAGGCGCCGTTTTGCGCCAGAACCGATGATTTATTAAGCGCAGCGCCGGAGAAGCGCACTTCAAGGACGGGGTTAAGTATTTTTTCCGGCAAATTATTCTGGAATTTTACAACAGCGGCTATAGCGCTCTCGGCCGGAGCGATATAAACCGGAATACTCTCACCATTAAAGCTTATCGAGAGGCCAACAGATGGCCTTTCTATCGCTATCGTGTTTTGGGCCGAGAGAACTATTGTTTTGAAATTTGGACTAACGGTACCATTATCTCCAACTCCCACATAGAAACGCATTGTGCGCTCATCCTGATTCTCCCCGACCAGTCGCCCCGTAATTTCGACTTTCTTCTCGACTCCCGGAGCAAGATCGCCCAAAGCCCAGACATTATCTTCCGAGAATGCTTCTGGCGTGGCGGAGGTAACACTGTAGCCGTAAGGATACTCGGCCCTAAGCATCACGTTCTTTAAAATTTCGGTGGAGTTTAGAGCAACGGAGATTGCGATAACGAAGTCATCACCAGAGTTCACTTGTTCTGGCGATTCTACGGTGAGAGTAAGAGGCGCCGAGCCGATGGTTATAGGGTAAACCTTATCTTTGTAGAAAGTGGCGTTAGAACCGCGCACTTTGTATTCTACGGAGAACTTTATCTCCTTGAGTTCTCCGGTCGAGCCGATGAGCACCACTCGAATGTTCCTCACCGCTTCGCCGCCTGCACCTATCGCCCCCAACTCCTCTTTGCTGAAGTTAATGGTTTTGCTCGAATCGGCCGGGTCGCGGCTGCCTGAAGGGTAGCTTACGGAGAGATTGGCAAGCTCAAGGTCGCTATTATTACCGTTCTTGATGGTAACTCCGAGCTCGACAAGTTCCCCGGCGGAAGCGAGTGTCGGGCCCACAACCTCAATATCGACGTTTTTCGATGAGATGAAATTAGTCCCGCCGAAGAAAACATATCCAGCCACCAGAATGGTGGCGATGAAGAAAAGTACGGCAAAGACAAAAAACTTTTTCATAAAGGGGCTGGGCCCTGACTCGACACGCTCCTCTGCGAGCACTTCGTCAAGCTTTGGCGACTGCCAGCCCTCGCCTACTTCCGGCTGCTCGACTGACTCCACGCCGGTTCTGGTGTCGCTGGGGTCACGATAACGAGTGCGGGAGTAAAGAGTTTCGTTAAGACCCTCGACTTTACTTTTTTCATCTCCATCCATAAGAGTTTTGACGTGTAAACGAGTACTTTATTATACCAGATGGCTGGACTGCAGACCTTCGTTAATGACTTTAATCAATTCTTTTTTATCTAAATTAAGGTCGGCCTCTTTTAAGTAGCCCAGATGATGCAAAACTTTGGAAACCAAACTAATTTCCCAGTCTTCATTCTTAAATCCTGAATCCTGAATCTTAAATCTAGTAATTTCATCTTCCACCGCGTCGAAAAGTTCTGGATGGTGTGCTTCCCCCTGAACAAGTTTCTCCAGAAGCGCAAGGGGACGCGCGATTCCGGCTGCGGCCGGAATCGCGCGCAAGCACTCTGCCGAGGTCACCCGCCAGTAGTCCTTGCCCCGCACAAGAGAAATTCGCGACAAGACAAATGGCTCGAGTACTCCGCGAAGCTTCGAAATATTTTTCCTCACACCGGCGGCTCTTGCTCTGACAAGTCCCAAGTCACGGGTAAGAACGCTGTATATCCTATCCGCTTCCCCTATCGGCCGAGAAGATAATATAATTCCTCTAGTTGTATAAATATGGTAAGACATGGAGAGAATTATTCTAATTGACCTAATTATTCTAATTGTTCTAAACAAACCCCAATATCAAAATTAAATAACATAATAGTGCACAACCGAACCTTTTCTTTTCTTTCGTATTAATCCTTGTTTAATTAAGTGATTGCGCAAACTTGCTGAATGTTCCAGATTCAATAGATTATTTAATTCTCGCGGTCTTATCCCCGGATTTTTTCGTATCAACAATAACACTTTTACCAATAAATTATCTCTAGATTTTTTCATTTTATCTTCTTGTAAATTGAGTTGAATATCAGGTTCAGCTCTTTGGCTTCTGTCCATAATTTTCTGGCGTTTTCCTTTTTTTCAGGGCAAGCAATAGCACTCATTCGCAAGAAATGCTTGGATTCTCTGGATTCTTTCTTGCAAATGCCAATTTTATGCTTAAAGTCTTTTGAACTTTCGGCGTCATCAGCTTCGCAATAATTAGCTCCGACGCTGGTGCCACACTTCACCAACTGATTTATTACCGGCTTGGTAATTTCATTGTGTGGTAAAGAACGGCAAAACTTTATTATTTCTTCGCCAAACTTGGCGGTTCTTTCCTCAAGATCATATTTCGGATTTGGAGCTTGAGACATTATTTAGGTCAATTAGGTTAATTAGAATAATTAGGTTAATTCACAATCCGCACGTTCGTTGCTCGTTCAATTTCCTTCTTATATTTAGTAAAGAATTCTACTTTTTCAGATGATATTTCATACTCAGCTTTGTCGTGCGGATTGAGACCTTGTTCTTTCCTCCACTCCTGCACCGCTCGTATTGCATCGCGTACTTTGCCTTCTTCGATAAGTTCCGGAGTTAAGGTTATATCGAGCTCAACTTCTTGCGTAAGATTTTCATCAACCACGATAGATTTCACATTCAACTCGTCTTTAATAATTTCTAAATACTCCATTCCTAAATCCTGAATCTTTAATCTTAATTCCTGCAATGGCTGCCTGACTTTTATATTTGCTTTCGCGCGCGCCTCAAGAGCAAGCGTTACTATCTTCCTTGCTCCATTCATATCATTAATAATTTGCTTATCTACCTTTTCTCCTTCCGGCCAAGAGGAGAGATGCACGCTTGGCGGGTCATTGGTCTCTCTTACTTTCTGATAAATATCTTCGGCGATAAAAGGCATTACCGGAGCAATAAGTTTTGAGAACTCAAGAAATACACGTCGCGCTGTGGCCAGAGCTTCTTTATCTCCAACTTTAAATCTCTCGCGGGACCTTCTGATATACCAAGTGGACAGATCGGAAACAAAGTCTTTAACAGGGCGGGTAGCGCGCACCATGTCATATTTTTCCATTGCTTCGGTAATCTCTTGAGTCAATTCATCAAGACGCGCGATAATCCATTGATCTAAGACATTCTGTGGATGCCTGGCGTCCGCAGTTTCGCCAGCATACAGCTTATAGAAATTAAACGAGTTTGATAACATATTTATCACTCTGTTATGAACTTCTTTCACTTCTTCATCTTTGAAGAGCATGTCCTCGGACCGCATCACGACAGAGAACATTAGGTAGTAGCGGAAAGCGTCCGCCCCCATATCGTCTAGGAGTATCAGGGGGTCAGTGTAATTCCCTTTGGATTTACTCAATTTCAAGCCGTCTTTAGCCAAGACATTGCCGGTGGAAACCACGTTTTTGAAGGCGATATTATTAAACAGAATGACAGCTACCGCGTGCATGTAGTAGAACCAAGTGCGCGTCTGGGCAATGTATTCAGCCACAAAATCTCCCGGGAAGCGCGACTCAAACTCTTTTTTATTTTCAAATGGATAGTGATACTCGGCAAAAGGCATGGAAGCAGACTCCACCCAGCCATCAATCACTTCCGGAATTCTTTTAAGAGGTTTGCCGTCCTTCTCAAGCTCTATTTCATCTATGTAAGGGCGATGGAGGTCGAGTTCAAAATTGTCATTGTGAGGATATGGAGCGAAAGGTAATTCTCGGACTTCGGCAGTACGAAACATCTTTCTTTCTGAGAAATCATTGCTAGACTGCCCCGCGGCAATTTGCTCCAGCATCCATAGTGGATTGCCGTGGGAAATAACGAGAATATTTTTTTGAGTATAACGACTTTCTATGTCAAAAATGAATTCGCCCATGCGTTTGAGCACAGCTTTCTGTTCCGATTCGTTGAATTCATGCAAGCGATTGTCGATCATAACAGCTTCCTCTGACAAGCCGAGTTCAAGTTTGACTACTTCAGCGGTCTCTCGGGTGCGCAGAAACGGCGAGACGGCAATCATATTGATTTTTTTCCGCTTGAGTGCTTTCGAAGCGGAAATTGTTTCTTCCCTCCCATTTTCCGTCAGATGATTATTAGGGTCACCCTTCGGATCGAGAATATGCTTTGCATTATCAATAGCCTCACCATGACGCATTATGAAATATTTATTGCCTGATTTTTTAGTATGCTTTTTAAGTTCATCTAAAGAGCCCACTAAAACTATCTTGCCATTTTCATCCTTCCAGATGGGCAAAGGCGCCGCCCAGTAACGATTGCGCGATATCGTCCAGTCCGGTGCATTCTCTACAATATTCAAGAAGCGGCCGTGTTTTAGGTGCTCTGGCACCCAGTTTATTTTCTCGTTAAGTTTTATCATTCTGTCCTTCACTTTCTGAATATTGATAAACCAAGAAGAAATCGCGTTATACAAAAGTTCAGTACCGCAGCGGTGGCAGTGCGGATATGAGTGGTTATGCAACTCTTTTTTGAAGAGCAAGTCTCTTTTCTCCAAGTCTTCTTTGATAGTCTTTTCCGCTTTCTTGAAATATTGTCCTCTAATAATTTCCGGTGCTTTTTCGTTAAAATGCCCAGCTGAATCAAGGAGCTGCGCCATAGGTAAGTCAAGAGCGACACCCAGGGTGTAGTCGTCTTCGCCGTACAATACTGCTGTATGCACTATGCCAGTACCTTCTTCTGTCGTCACGAAATCAGCATCTGTTACATACCAAGCCTTTTTGCCGCTTTCTTTGGCGGCAGGGATTTCGTAGATAGGTTCATACTCCATACCGACCAGCTCACTGCCTTTCATTTCTCGAAGAACCTTATATTCTCCAGAGATTATTGAGAGTCTATCCTTTGCTAAAATATAATTTCCCTTTACATGTTCTACTTCGACATAATCAATATCCCTACCGACAGCCAGAGCGACGTTACCTGGTAAAGTCCACGGGGTTGTTGTCCAGGCAAGGAAGTACTTCTTTCCGCCATTCGGGTTGGCGGACCCGCCCTCTCTGGCGGGAAATTTCACATAGACCGACTCTTCGGTCAGGTCTTTGTAACTATGGTCCATTGCGATTTCAGCCTTTGCAATCGGTGTCTCGCAATGAGGGCAATACAAAAGCACTTTTCTGCCTTCATATAACAATCCCTTTTTATTTATCTCTTTTAGCGCATTCCAGACACTCTCGATGTAAGAGTTGTCCATCGTTTTATACGCATTGTCGTACTCAACCCAGCGGCCTACACGGTCTATATAATGCTTCCATTCATGGACATAGCGCAACACCGACGCTCGACAGGCTTCGTTGAAAGCTTTAATTCCTATCTTTTCTTCGATCTCCTTCTTGTCTTTTATGCCAAGCTCTTTCTCAATCATATTTTCGATTGGCAGGCCGTGGCAATCCCAGCCCCATCTACGACGCACATGGTAACCGCGCATCGTTTTGTAGCGAGGAATCACGTCTTTAATCACAGAGGATAAAAGACTGCCTGCATGCGGCAGACCGGTGGCAAACGGCGGCCCGTCGTAGAAAATAAACTCGCCTTTCGGAGCTTTCTTTTCTAAGCTTTTTTCAAAAATCTTATTTTCCTTCCAGAATTGGAGAATTTCCTCCTCTCTTAAAGCGCGTTCTGATTTATCTGCCATATTTTGGCTATTTTAACACTTTTTACATCCTTTCGGGAGCTGGGATTCCCAAAATATTTAGGCCGTTTTTCATCACTATTTGGAACGCTTGAGTAACAGCAAGACGATACGGATCGCCTATGATTTGTTCGTGCGCATAAAAATTATTAAATGCCGAAGCAAGTTTAGTAAGGTAAGTTGTAATGTAGTTTGGCGCGTATTCGGCTCCGGCTCTCTCCACTATCTCCGGAAATCTGTATAAAAGTTTTTCTACCTCCCGTGTTTTACTTGGAAGCTCAACCTCCAAGTTGATGTTTTTAGCCGTATTTTTAGCTTTTTCAAGAATAGAATTAGCTCGAGCGTGAGCATACTGTAAATAAACTCCAGAATCGCCTTCTGTCGAAACAGACTTCTCAAAGTCGAAGACGATGTCATTGCCGATAGCTTGCCGGAGTATCATATATTTGATAGCCCCAATAGCCACTTGCTCATCATCTTTTACTTTTCCTTTTACTTCCTCAATTAATTCTTCGGCAGTGATGATATCTCCTGTTCTAGACGACATTTTTCCTGTTGGAAGTCTTAGCATTCCATGCGAAAGATGCTTCAGTTTGCCTTTCAGTTCCGGGAATACTTCTCCTATAGCCGCCTCCACTACGTCGAAAAACGCATCTTGCTCATTAGCTGTTACTGTCATCGATAAATCAAAAGGAAATTTTTCTTTCTTTATCTTTGCCAGACCGACTTCTTTCGCTTCATAAGTCGGTAATTTGTCAGAATTGAGAAAGACTCTGGTGTGGAGCCCTGCCTTTTCTCCCTTAAATATTATTGCCCCTTCGCTTTCTTCAAAAACTTTGCCGATATTTCCCAACACAATCTTTTTCCCAATCTCCGCTGTCTCACTTTCGAAAAAGTTGAAATCAAATTTGGTGCCCAATCTTTTGTAAATTTCTTTAAACTCCTCAAGTGACTTTTTTCGGCCTTCATCATATTTTGCATTTATTTCCGGATCAGAGCGGTCATATATTTTCCTGTTTAAGTCCTCAATTTCTTTTTTGGCTACCGGATCATCTTCAAAGGCCTTCGCCCCGGCGGCATAATCCCCTTTCCACAATGTCTTGGCCACGTGCATACCTACATCACCGTGGTAACTTGCCGTCTTTACTTCCGCCCCGTTTGCTTCAACGATTCTCGCTATTGACTCGCCAATCGTATTATTCATCAGATGCCCGATGTGAAAGGTCTTGAACGGATTCGGCTGGGTATGTTCAATAAAGAATTTCTGGCTCTTTAGATTTTCATTTTTCCCGAAATTTTCTCCGGCATCAATAATTTCCTTAAGATTTTCTTTAAAGAATTCTTTTGATAAATAAAAGTTTATAAACCCAGGCCCAGCTAAATCCACTCTTTCTACCCCACTTGGCGGTTGGACCGCCAAGTGGTTGAAAATCTCCTTGGCTTTATCGGTTTTGATGCCGACATTGGTAGAATAGTCCCCCATTTTCAAATCGGTTGGGTGCTCCACGACAAATTCTGTCTCGGTAATACCAAGCTTTTTAAGTGCTCGTTCGACAAATGTCCTTATTTCTTTTGCTATCACACTCTCAATATTCTATCAATCTTTCGGGCAATCTTAATCATATCCCTTTCTTTGCTTCCGCGCGTAGTCTCCGCCGCGGTACCAATACGAATACCAGATGGGTCCATAGGACTTCTAGTTTCCCCAGGAATAGTATTTTTATTCACTATAATTCCAGCCTTCTCTAACCTATCGCTCGCTTCCTTGCCAGATATCCCCTTGCCCCCCATCCACGTGTCGACAAGAGCGAGATGGGTATCCGTTCCACCAGAGACAATTCTCCAACCGAGCCTTTTCAGTTCGTCCGTGAGAGCCTTTGTATTTTTGACCACTTGCTTGGCATATTTTTTAAAAGCAGGGGTTGAGGCTTCTTTGAGAGCGACCGCAACAGCTGCAATTTGGTTTAAATGCGGCCCGCCTTGGAGCCCGGGGAAAACGGCGCGATCAATCTTTTTGTATAATTCCCGCTCATCAATACGGGAAAATATTAATGCGCTTCTTGGTCCGCGCAATGTTTTGTGGGTAGTAGTGGTAACCACGTTAGCATGCGGAAATGGAGAAGCTATTACTCCCCCAGCTACCAGCCCTGCCGTGTGTGACATATCGACCATAAGAGAGGCTCCCTGCCTGCCGGCAGGCAGGCGTACGCTATCCGCTATTTCTCTGAATTTTTTATAATCTACTAATCGCGGATAGGCAGTGAAACCAGCTACAATAATGTTTGGCTTCTCTTTCTTGGCTAACTTTTTTAGCTTTTCATAATCAATTCTTTCTGTCTTTGGGTCCACTCCATATTGAATAGCTTTCCAAAATTTCCCGGTGGCAGAAACCTTATGGCCGTGCGTGAGATGCCCCCCATCGGTCAAGGACATCCCCATGATAGTGCCGCCAAGTGGAACTAGGCCAAGATAGACAGCAAGATTTGCCGGCGAACCGGAAAGAGCCTGGACATTCACATGCCACTTTTTTGGAGAGAGCTTAAAGAGCTTTAATGCCCGGCTTTTAGCAAGATTTTCGACTTTGTCAGAGAACTCATTTCCACCGTAATATCGATGAGCAGAATATCCTTCGGCATATTTATTAGTTAGCTCTGAACCCAGAGCCTTGAGTACGTCTTGGGAGACATAATTCTCTGAAGCGATAAGATTTATGACGCTTTTTTGCCTCTTTGTCTCCTTTTCAATCAGTTTCTGAATTTCTTTATCTTTCATCAATTCTTCTTAGCGTGAATTTTAGGGTTATAGCCACCGACTACGCTCAATTCAGCTTTTATAGGCGGATGTGGGTCATAATTTTCAAGCTTAACTTGAGTAGGCAAGAAAGAATCCAGTGTCACATTCTCAGCTTTAATAGAAATTTTTGGAAATGGCTTTGGCTCTCTTGAGAGCTGTTCTTTTATTTGCTCGCGATGATTCTCATACATATGGAAATCTCCAAGCGTATGTATGTATTCTCCCGGCTCGCGTTCCAAGATTTCGGCAATAATTATTGTGAGCAAGGCATAGCTAGCGATATTGAATGGCACGCCAAGGAACATATCCGCGCTTCGCTGGTAGAGTTGGAGGCAAACCTTACCTTTCTTTATATTGACTTGGTAGAGATTGTGGCAGATAGGAAACTTTGCTGCCTGCCCTGGCTCTGCCATAGCATAGAGATATTGCGGATTCCAGGAGCTAACGAGGGTATTGTGTGCATCTGGATCTTTCTTTAATTCCTCTATAACCCACCCAAGCTGGTCGATAGTTTTACCATCCGTGCTCGGCCATCGGCGCCAAAATTCTCCATAACCATGAGGGAGATTAGCATGCGCTTCGGCAAAATTGGCATCATTTTTAATCTTGTCGACGAATTCTTCTTTAGTTAAGGCCGGCAGTTCGCCTTTGTCAGATTTCTCTTTATATATTTTGTATGGATAGTCATCCCAGATATGTACATTGTTATCTACCAAATATTTGATATTGCTTTGCCCTGACAAAAACCAGTAGAGTTCTTGTAATACTCCGTTCCAATAAACTTTTTTAGTAGTTAAGAGCGGAAAACCTTTTGAGAGGTCGAAACGCATCTGCGCGCCAAAAGCGCTATAAGTCTTTACACCAGTACCGCTATCGACTTGTTCTTCGCCATCTTCAAAAACTTTTCTTAATAAATCTAGATACTGATACTCTGGATGCTTGTTGTTCATATTATTTTTTTCTTTTTTTATTAACTTCTTTTTTAGCCACAAAATTATTCCAGTTATTTTTAGCGAAACGGCCGAGCTTCTTATAACTTCTTTTAGAGGGGGAAGAGAGGGTAGAGAAAGTTAGTTGGGCAATATCCATACCTGGACGCAATATGATTGGCACATTATTTTGATTAGTAAGCTCGAAGGTAATATTGAGATAATGCTCTGGGTTGATAATGCCGGCTGTATTGTGAATCATCAGTCCCACACGCGCCAAGGATGATTTCCCTCCAATTTGGATAAGGTATTTGTCGGAGCCGAAATATTCTTTAGAAATACCTAGGACAGAAACCCCGGGATGCAGGATGAATTCTTCTCCATCGCCGATAATAATTTCCCTGGTTTTAGCATAAATTTTTTTGACCGGGTCAATAATATAAGTGGCACTTTCATCATTCACAATAAACTTATTCCCGAGACGAATATCATAACTCACCGGCTGAAGACGACCGGAATTAAATGGTTTTAAAATTATCTCCCCTGACTTAAGTGCCTTTTCTATATCTGTATCAGATAAAAACATATCATTTGATATTAAACACCTTATCAGTCCCGTAATAATCTCGCCAGTTAGTATTATAGTAGGCAAACATCCTTTCTAGCCTATCTTGAGGAAGCTCTTCTACGCCGAAATTGGCCATCTTTTTCAATAAATTCTCTTTTATAGATTCAGCTGCAGATTTGTCCTCCACGACCTTTTCAAATTCTGCCAAATAGCCGTAGCCTGCGTTTTTATCTAGGCAAATACTTATATCTTCTAATTTGTACTCTTCGCGCTCACGCGACCATTTGGCTTGGTATTCAAGCCCAGAGCTTAGAAGCAATCTGTCTAATTCATCTAAAGTTATGCTCATTTTATCTTCAAACTCCATCCTAGATACTCCGTTATAGCTCGAGTCCGCGTCGATAGAAGCTTTTACCACCAATTTTACCTCTCCATCCGTATCGCGAGTGCGAACTGAAAAATTATTTCCTTCGTCAAGAATTTTTTCGAAAGATTCTTTTTTATCCGCGCTTACATAAGGAAGCAGAGTGTCTTTAAACTTGAGTGCATTAGAGAAAACAAAATAATGATTGAGCTGATTATTTTTCGCAAACAAAGATGCGCCATTTTTGCTTATTTTTTCTCTAAGTTTGTCGGCATTTTCTTTAGCGCCGAGAAGACTTTTGATTTCTATTTCGTAGACAGGCATAATGAGTAAGCTTTTTAATTAAGCACAGTATAACAGCGCTCATGAAAGCTACAACTATTGAAAAAGCTCTTAAAATCAGCGTAATTGTGGCTGTAACAAAGGGTAATAATGCAATAGGCAAGGACACAGGTGAGCTTCTCTTTCGCATCTCCGATGACCTCAAGCGTTTCAAAGCTCTAACCATGGGGCATCCCGTAATCATGGGCAGGAAAACACACGAGTCTATAGGGAAAGCGCTGCCTGGCCGCACCAATATAGTTATCACTCGCAATCCTAACTTTCGAGCTGAAGGATGTGTAGTAGTAAGTTCTATGGAAGAAGCTATTAAAAAGAGTGGCAAAACAGACAAAGAAGTTTTCGTTATCGGAGGCGGAGAGATTTATAAGCAAGCCTTTCCTTATGCTGAAAGACTTTATCTGACAATTGTTGAGAGTAATGCGGAGGGAAACGTGTATTTCCCTAATTGGAAAAAAGATTTTACAAAAGAAATTTTCCGCGAAGAGAGATTTGACGAAAAAACCGGATTGAAATACGCCTGGATAACTTTAGAAAGATAAGCGGCGCTGCATTTCTGCAGCGCCGTCATTCCTCATCTTGTGGCTGTGGTTCATTGGTAAGAAGATCTGCGTCCCACGTGTACCACTTGCCGTCTTTTTCTATGAGCTCCTTACCGCAATAAATGCAGTTGGTGCTACCTTTCGCCTCTTTTGGAGCAACACACAAACCTCTGATATCGCATAAAGGTTCTTCGTCAGACATTTTTAACCCTCCATCTGACTACACAGTCTACTTATTATTTACCTCACGTCCACCCACACATATCCCGCTGGAGCGGGATTGCGCGGGCCCGCCTCACGCCGTCGCGTTCCGGCTCGTAGAAGTGAATTATTTCACTTCTACGCCCATGCTCCTAGCGGTACCGGCGATAATTTTTGAGGCGGCTTCGAGGTCATTGGCGTTTAAATCGGCCATTTTCTTCTCGGCGATTTCTTTGACTTGAGATTTGGAGAGTGTGCCAATCTTTGAGGTATTGGGCATGCCGGAACCCTTCTCTTTGCCAAGCGCTTTAAGAATGAGAGCGGCGGCCGGCTCTGTCTTATAAGTGAGTTTATAAGTGCGGTCTTCATAAACTTCGACAACTGTAGGCACAGTCTCGCCTCTGCGCTCCTTAGTTTCCTCGTTGAAACGCTTTACGAATTCTCCGATATTAATACCCGCGGCACCGAGTACGGGACCGAGCTGTTGTCCCGGCACAGCCGCCCCGCCGGGGATTTGGAGCTTTAAAATTTTAGTTACCTTTTTAGCCATAATATATCGATACTAATCTACGAATTGATGCGAATGATACGAATGGGTTTTAAATACTTATTTCGGAAATTAACAATAAATCCTAGTTTGTGACCACTTGCTTGTAAGTATTTCTGAATCTGATAATAATCGTTCTTCTGGAGAATAGATTTGGCCTTTAATTCCAAGACGATCTTATTATCGACAATGAAATCTACCTTATTAGTACTCTTGTTGTCAATTAATTCTACTGGGGCTGTTTTCTCTCTTTTAAATTCTAGGTTATGAAGTTTGAGCAGTTTTTCTAAAGCATCGCCATATTGTTTTTCTCTACAATATCTTCCGAGCTGATTATGTATCTCAAACAATAAGCCATTAATCTTATACGACAGTTCTTTGTAGATAATTTCTGGCATTTTATTCGTTAGATTCGTATGCCATTCGTATATTGGTATCGCTTTACGCCTTCTTCACCTGCAAGAAATCTAATTCTACAGGGGTCTCTCGTCCGAACATGTTGACTAGGACCTTAACCTTACCGCGTTCTTCGTCAATTTCGGAAACTTTGCCTTCAAGCTCCTTGAATGGCCCGTCGATAATAAGCACCGCGTCGTTTTCCAAGAGATTGATAGTGTGCGTCACCTTGTCGGCAGACATCCTGGCAAAGAGCGCTTCCACCTCCTTTTTATCAATCGGCACCGGATAGACGCCGGAACCGACGAAGCCGGTCACTCTGGGAGTGTTTCTAACCACATACCATGAGTCATCGGTGACGATCATATCCACTAGAATATAGCCGGGGTAAATCTTCTCCTCTTCTTCAACTCGCTTGCCGCCTTTTATCTTGATTTTCTTTTCTGTCGGTACGATGACATTGAATATTTTGTCCTCCATGCCAAGAGATTCTATGCGCTGTTTGAGATTACGCATCACCGCATTCTCATATCCGGCATAGGTATGAACCACGTACCAATTGCGTCCTTCCGAAATTTTCTGTTTCGTCATCTTTATAGAATAAACTTTTGGAGAATAAGCGAGAATATGTAGTCAAAGAAGCCAAGAAAAACGGCTGTCAGAATCGAAATAATAATAACCACCGCAGTAAAGACAATGGCTTGCTTCTGTGTTGGCCAGGAAACATGGGTGAGTTCGCCTCGCGTATCCTTAAGATAATTTATGAATCTATGCATTTAGTAAAAAACACCCCGCGGGTGCAATTTCATATGTTATATGAAATTGCTAAAAAGTCAACGCCCCTCACTTGCGCGCAAGTGAGGGGCGTATGGGGGAACTTCGTCGAGGAGTTTCCGACAATCAATGCAGAAGTAGTAACCCTGCCATTTAACTACTTTACTACTTCCGCAATGACAACAAGTTTTTACCGGGTTAGCCATCAGCACCTCCGATGCCTGAATTAATTATATCCTAACGAATCTCGTAAGTAACGCTGACAATTACCATAACTTTATTTTCTCCTACGGGAACAGTTGGAGCAGAGGCTGCAACAGCCCTTACCATATCCCCACCCAAACCTTCGGCATACGGTATTGGAGAACCGCCGGTGTTATCGTAGAAGCTTACCACCCGCACCAGCCGCACTCCGAGCTCTTCGGCAAGCATTTTGGCTTTCTCCTTAGCATCCGCGATGGCTTCGGCTCTGGCTTCGTTCAAAATTTTGTCAGGGTCGTCGACGGTAAAGGAGATGCCGGAAAGATTAGTGGCGCCGTTCTCGCCTACCAAAGCAAGCGCTTCCCCTGCATCTTCGGTTTTCCTAACCACAATCCTCACACTGTGGCTTACGGTATAACCGTCCGGAACCTGTTTCGAAGGCGGACAGAATGTAGATGTGCAAATTGCCGACTGATAAACATACTTCGGGTAGACGGAGTAATCAGTTGTTTTGATGTCCCTTTCTTCAATACCGAGACTCTCGAGTTCGGCCAAGATAACATCCACCTTCTCTGTTACTTGCTTTTGGGCATCACTTACAGCTTGGGCATCAGCCGAGACGGCAAAGGAAAACTCGGCTACATCAGGCACGGAGACTGCCTCGCCGACACCAGATACGGAAACGGAATTGTATGCAGGGTCTATGCCGCGCAAATTCTTGAGCGCCTCCAAAGTTTCGACTGAGAGAAATATGGCCAAGACAACGAGTGCTATCCAAGCCCATTTTAAAACTTTTTGCGCTTCAATTGGATCTATCATTTGCTATAATTTTATCACGAATTTATCCTGTTCCTTAATGAACGCTTATTTTCGACAAAGACGCTAAACATAAGCACGGTAAAGCTGACGGACAAAAGTCCAAGAGCGATGCCGGCGAGGATATCGAGCGTCCAGTGAGCGCCAAGATAAAGACGGGAAAAAGAAATGAGCACCGCCGCTAAGATTGAGCCCAGCACGAGAGCAACCTTTCGGCCAGCAGTCTTCATGCGACTGAAAAAAGTGAGTGAGAGAAGAAAGAAAAAAGCTGTGGCTACGGTCGCGTGCCCTGACGGGAAGCTCCAGCCATTGGCGCTGTAAATATCGGAAACGGGGCGAGTAATCTGAAAAATATTTTTAAGTACAGTCAGTGAAATGATGGCGACTATTATTGCTGAAAGAAACAAAACGGCATCGTAAACGTTTCGCCGCATGATAAGCAGGGCGGCAATCAAAACGGCAAGGGATGAAAGCAGAAATGGGTCGCTTATTTTTGTAACCAGAACGAGAAAACTGGTTAAAAGCGGAGCGCGCATATGGACCACGGCGCTTTCGATGGCGGTATTAAGCGGTATAAGGTCGGTGCCGGAGAGAAGTCCTTCGATAATAATCACGAGGATAAGTCCCGAGATCATGTAGACGAGGAGGAAAAGAATGTTCTTCGCCCAATTTGGAAACATCATGTTTTAAGATTATCACAGAATCGAAAGAGCATTTACTAAAACATCAAGCTCCATAGCGGCTACTCCCACCACTTTGTCCGCAGCGCCGTAGTAGATATAAAGCAATCCGTCACGCACTACTATACCGCAAGGAAAAACGACATTATTGACGATGCCCTCTTTCTCAAAAGATTCTTCGGGACTGAAAATCGGGTCGGCCGAACGGGCAAGCACCGTCGTCGGATCTTTGGGGTCAAGAAGTGCCGCTCCAATGCGATAGGTGTGGTGATGTTCCGATACGGCGTGATAGAGAAGGACCCAGCCATTTTTGGTCTTGACAGGCGGAGCAGTGATGCCGACCTTGGCACTGTCCCACATGCCGGGTCTTGGCCCGAAGATTCTGATGCACTTCTTGACGGCTTCCTTTTTGAAATCAAGCGACTCCAGAAAATCGGCGCAGATGTCGGTGCCGATGCGATGGAGAACCATGAATTTACCTGAAACCTTCGCCGGGAAAATGCAGGTGTCTTTATCGTCGATTCCTGCCGGAGTGATGAGTTCCGGCTTCTTCCACCGCCAGTCATGGGCAAGGAAATCTTTTCCACTAATCGATGTTACCGCCACGCGCGGCGGGCCGACGCCGTCGAAAGCGGTGTAGCACATGTACAACTCCTTCCCAATTTTAGTAAGACGCGGGTCTTCACAGCCGGAATTGGCGCCTTCAATCTTTTTGGTTTCGAAATTTTCTCTCGGGACATAGACCGGTTCGGGAAGACGTTCGTCAACGCTTATTCCGTCAGCGCTTGAGACATAGCCAATCGTTGAGGTGTTGTCGTTTGCGAGCGCGCGATAGAGGATATGGACTTTGCCGCCAAGATCGATGGCGGCGGGATTGAAGGTCGCTTTCGATTCCCAGAGATGATTTGGGTCCGGAGTAATAATCGGATTATTTTTAGCGCGCTTGAAGTGAAAGCGGTCCCGAGTTTCAGGATAAAGAGTTGAGATGAGATTATCCAGATTGACGCGCGCCAGACACACAGTGGTATCAGCGGCTCCGTAGTAGATATTTAATGTATCGCCATCAATAAGCGCTCCGGAAGGAAAGACGATATTGGAAACATGACCGGAGAGTTCATAAGGTTCTTCGGGCACGAGCATCGGGCCTTTGGTGCGGCCGACTATTTTTCGCGGGTCATTCAAGTCCAAAAGAAGCGCTTCGATGCCGAAAAGCGGTCCTCCGTTACCTCCGGGGAAAAAGTTTTGGATATGGGAATAGATTACGAGCCAGCCGTATTTGGTCTTTATGGGCGCCGCGCCGACTTCGACCATATCGAAGTCGGCGCGGCGCAATTTCAACTTGTGGTCATCAATGCGTTCGTGCCACTTTTCCCAAAATTCCGGCGACCAAAAATCGGAGATACCACTGGCTTCCGCTATGGCCATTTTGGCCGGAGAGTCATCGGTATGAGCGCTGAATAAAACCGTAACCTTGCCATTAATCCGTTCCGGAAAAAGGGTCATGGCTTTGGCATTGAAGGGCGTAACTAAGTGCCGTTCATCGACCTTTTTAAGGTCGTCCGAGACAGCCACTGCCACCTTGATGCCTAGGGCGGCAAAAGGAAACTGGGAAAGAGCGGTGTAGAAAATATAATAGCGGCCTTCGAAAAAAGTGACGCGCGGGTCTTCGCAACCGTATTTATCCCACTCTTCCTGCGGTTCGATGAACGGCTTACGATCTTCGAAATGCAGACCGTCGAAGCTTTTGGCAATGCCCACGATAGAGATTTGGTCGGGAACCCTTAACGGGTCCTTACTCGATATCGCCCGATACAAACCATAGATATTCCGCCCCTTCTTAAGCACAGACATATTGAAGGTAGCCGAAGCTTCCCAGTGACGATCGCGGGTCGGCACTAGGATAGGATTATCTTCTGTACGTTTAATGACAAACATAAAATTACGCTACCAGAGCTGACCTTTTTGAGAACACGGCGTGTTCGTTATTCACAAGCTTCTTGATGAAGTCACTCAAATTGGTGTAAGCGATGCCGATATGTTTGTCGCCGCCGCCATAGTAGATGAAGAGCTTGTCGCCCTTTACGACAGCTCCGGAAGCGTAGATGATACCGGGCTTCCAGTCATTCTCATACCACTCGTCCGGCTCGAGAATCGGATAACTGGAGCGGTAGAGAACTTTTGTCGGATCTTCAAGGTCAAGTAGAAGCGCGCCAAGCTTGTAACGCCCCGGGTCATCTCTGTCCATGGCATGATAGAACAAAAGCCAGCCCTCGGGAGTTTTTATCGGCGGAGCGGCAGCGCTTCTGGTGCGATTGTGCCAGCCGACCACATGGTCAGGCAAAGTATGCGGGTCCGGAGCTTCCTCTTGCGATGGTGTCTTTCGCATATCAAGCTCATCCAGATAAGCAATGTGCACTCGGGCAGAGTCTCCTTTGTCTAAATTATGAAAGAGGGCGAATTTTCCACGAATCTTTTCCGGAAATAAAATCCAATTCTTTTGTCGGTCGCCGGGACGAGAGAGGTAGGCGAATTTACTCCAATACCATTTTTTGTTCGCAAGATCTTCTTCGCCAATGGAAGTAAAGGCCACCCGCATCGAGTGCCAGCCATTGAACATGTTGAACGTCAGATATATCCGGCCCTCAATTTTGACCGCTCTGGGATCTTCGCACCCGCCCCAGCCGCCGCCGGAGAGATAAAGTTCCCTATTGTACGTGAGGCGCGCCGGAGAAGTGTACGGGTGATGTTTGGCTGTTTCAGCAGCCTTCTCCGGTATATAGACCGGATGCGGGTGCCGATAGTCGAAATTGACTCCGTCAATGCTTGAAGCATAACCGATGCGGGAGATGCCGTCAGGACCCAAGGCGCGGTAGAAGAGATGAATTCGACCGCCGTCCATAACCGCCCCGGGATTAAAAACCGCTTCCGACTCCCAGTAGGAACCCGGCGTCGGACTCATAACAGGATTATGAAGAGCGCGGCGCAAATCCAAAGGCCTCGATTTTTTCTTTAACTTTGGCTTAACCGGCTTTTTCTTAACTTTCTTGAAAGTGGTTTTGGCTTTCTTTTTATTGGAAACTGTTTTCTTTTTCTTAAGCGCGGCCATATTTATCTTCAATTCTTACAATATCACTTTCATCAAATTTGCCCCTCGAAATCTCCAGTACCTCGACGTCACTTACCGGAGCTGAGACACGATGACTGGCTTCTATAGGAATCTCGAATTCATCCCCCACTTTCGCTCTCGTGGTTTTCTCGCCAATGGTGATATCTGGCTCGCCCGAGAGCACTCTCCAGAATTCGGCCCTGTTGTGATGCTTTTGCAGACTGAAGGCCTCCCACTTTTTTACAAAAATGATTTTGACAGTAGCCGCCTCGTCTCTTACAAACTCACGAAATTCCCCCCATGGACGCTTTTCGGTAAAAGGATTCAGTTCCTTCATTTCGCTATTATAACATCATCGGTTTTACACCAAAAGTTCCATTATGACTTTCTTAGTCTCCTCCGGGCCCTTGACCGCTCGGCATTCTCCCGCGACCTTAAGGGCCGGTGCGTCGTTGCCGTCCGTATACAACTCGTCTCCGACATAAAGCAATTTTTCCCTCGGCAGATTGAGGTGTTTTAGAAGTTCGCGAAGGCCGTAGGCTTTATCTATCCCCCGCCTTGTTACGTCGATGGAAGTGGCCCCGCCGATGTGTGCCGCGAAATCCGGCAAATACTTTTTAAGCACCAAGACCATTTGCTCGCGCCTGCTGTGGTCCTTGTCCCACGCCTCTTTGATTTCAATGGGAGCATTCTGCCCAAATGCGGAGAAGGTAATCTGCGAGCCGCGGTCTTCGATTATCTCGCCGTAAACATTATCGGGAATCGTAAACCCCACTTCGGCAAACATTTTATCGAAAGCTGCATAGATTTCCTTCTTTTCGCTGTCGGTCAGAGCGTTGACCGGCGGGCACTGCCACGTACCGTTTCCGTAAACACATAAGGCGGTGCCGTTGGTCGGCAGAAGGTAGAGATTCTTGAGCTTCTCTCTGTCTTTAGTCAGATGGGCCAAAATTTGAGACTGGAATTGCTTGTAGGAGGCGCCGGATATTATCGCCACTTTATACTTAACCATTAACTTATTGAGCCAGTCCGACATATCCGTATCAATCAGGGGGTTGTCCTCAAGCGGCGATTTACTCCTGGTCAAGGTACCGTCAATATCGAAAGCGATGAGCTCAAATTTCATTTCTTTATTATACTATCCAGGAAAATGCTGCCTAATTCATTTTTTAATAGAAAAACTTTAATTGTTGCCAAAGAGCTCTTGGGTAAATATTTAGTGCGAAGATATTATTCGACTTCGCGTAAGCGCTATATCGTAGCGAAGGAGAAAATCACGGAAGTGGAGGCGTATGTTGGCTCGCATGATTTAGCCTGCCATTCTTCTCGAGGCAAAACAGCGCGAAATGAAATTATGTTTCAAGAAGCCGGCACGATTTATGTTTATTTCACCTACGGTATGCACTGGATGTTAAACATCGTGACAGAAGAAAAAGATTTTCCCGCCGCAGTGCTCATTCGCGGCACGGAAAATGTTTCCGGTCCAGCACGGCTGACAAAGAAATTTAAGATAGATAAAAATTTAAACGGCAAAAAACTTGGCAAAAAATCGGGCTTATGGGTAGAAGAGCCGACTTCGCTAGAGCTTCGTCATGCCAAAGTGAAAATTGTTAGAACTCCCAGAATAGGTGTCGCCTACGCTGGCGAATGGGCCAAAAAACCTTATAGATTTATATTGAAGGATTAAGAATCGCTTTAGCAAACCCTACCGAGAAAGCGCGGCACCATACCCAGACTTCGTTGTAATTTTCGAGATTTATATCCTCCGGCACAACATAATTCTGTGAACCAATGTTGCCCTTCAGTTTTGCAATCTGGGATTCTCCTTTATATTCGCCGTCCTTTCCAAGCCCGACATAGAGGTCTGGGCCATTGGCCACGTTAAAATTTTCTTCAAATCTTATAATGTATCCTTCTTCGGTCTTAATAACTTTTACATCTCCAGAGCCATAGTGAATGCTGTCAAAACCGATAAATGCCCCGGCTAAGACTTCTCCAGATAGAGTGCCTGCTTCTTGAACAGGAAATTCTTCAGAAACCTTTTTATCGATAAAAAGCGGCGAGATAGTCCAGTAACCGAATCCCAGTGCGGCCAAAACTACGATGGAAACAATTATCTTTTTCATGTAGAAATTATATCAGTTAAGGGGCGACTAGAGAGAATCGAACTCTCGCGGCCAGCTCCACAAGCTGGGGTTCTGCCACTAAACTATAGTCGCCATTGGATGCTGATTATATATTAAGCGTTGACTAAGAGCCAGAATCTCTGTAGAGTGTACTTGGAACAGATTTCGCAGGAGGTGTCTGTGACCACAATTTCCAGATCCCCTCAACAAAGGCACGAGTGCTTTGTAGAAGCGGAGAGAATCGTAGCGGCGCTCCAAGCTGTAACAAGAAGAGACGGCGTGGTGCGGGTGGCAGAGACCTTGCGGCCGGACCTTATCAGAGCGAAATGGGCTCTTGAAAAAAGCCAGGCGATGGAAAAAGGTCTGAATGAGTCCGCGGCCGAGTGCTGCGCCAACAAAAAGGTGGTCGACGCGTTTATCAGAGAAGTGCTTGTGTCGCACAAATACTTCGGCTACGAATACACACGTCGATTGTTGGGCATCGTGGTGCTCAATCTTGCCGGCCAAAACGGCAATAAGGAGACGGGGGCAAAACCGTCAAGCATCCTCATAGAATTCAGAACTTGGCTTAACCAGAAAGTGGTGTGGGAAGCCAAGTTCGATGAGGTCATGCCAGATGTTGGTACAATTATCCTCGAATGCACTAGGATAGCCGAGAGGATTATTGCCAGCATTTACGAAACGAGCAGAAAATGAGCCGGCCAACATAGCGACCCGCATGAAACTTATGCCGGTCGCTTTCGTTTTTGTTTACACTGATTTTATCGAAGTGCGCGGGGGGAGATTTGAACTCCCACACCCGAAGGGCGCTACCACCTCAAGGTAGTGCGTCTACCAATTTCGCCACCCGCGCATTGTTGCTAATATTACTTTGCTTCCGCCTCTGCTTCAACCTCGACTTCTTTTGCTATTCTCAAATTTCTCATCTGCCTGCTGATTTCTTTAGCCGCTTTTTCTCGGATGTGGTAGAGTTTGGCGCGGCGGACTTTGGAACGTTTAAGCACTTCGATTTTATCAATCGTAGGAGAATAGAGCGGGAAGATTTTCTCGACGCCGACACCAGAGGCAACACGGCGGAGAGTTATAGTGGCTCCGGCTTCCTTGCCGTGCTTGCGAGCTAAGACGAGACCTTCGAAGGCCTGCAGACGGGTTTTTCCCTTCTCGACAATCTTCTGCCAGACCTTGACGGTATCCCCTGCTCGGAAGTCGAGTGCCTGCCTTTCTTTTATATTTACCCCATGAGAAATTATTTTATTCATAGTTTTTCGTATTATTTTACCCTCGCTGCATTTCTCACGGGGCAGGCCGGTGTAATTACCTTATTCATTAGGAGTGTAATCTAACACAAATCAGCTTATTCTGGCAAATTCCACATTTTGGCCCTGATTGAATGCAGAAGATGCTGAACAACTCTCGATTTGGTGTGGCTTAAATGTCCGAGATAAGAAACCGTTGATTGGCCGAACTTTTCTTTTGTTATTTTGCCAGCCTCCAGTTCTTTCAACATTTTTAGCGATTTCTTAATAATGCGTCTCTTTGTCTTGGTTCTGGGGGCCATTCTATGCGGCAAGAGAACTGCTCCGAGGAAATCAACGCCTTGATGAAGTTTGCGGATAATTATCTTGTCCGGATGCAACTCGAGCTTTAAATTGTTTAGTAGGAAATATACGATATATCGTATAAGTTTAATTAACTCATTTTTGTTAGAAGAAAGAATAATGAAATCGTCGTTGTAGCGGATGTAATGCTTTATTCCAAGCTCATTTTTCACATACCAGTCAAAACCGTTCATGTAAATGTTGGCAAAAACTTGGCTAGTGACGTTTCCTAGCGGAAGGCCTTTGCCAGAAGTTTTATGGAAAGAATTTATTATTTTCTCAATTAAAGCCAACGTTTTTAGACACTCTACTTTATTTTTAATCAACGAAATCAGAATTTCGTGGTCAATCGAGTCAAAATATTTCTTGATATCGCATTTAAGCGCGTAAACCGGTTTGGTATAGTTTATGTTTAACTTCCGTAGGAAGATGTTTAGCCTTTTTATTCCGGCGTGAGTCCCCTTGTCTTTCCTGCTTGAATAAGAATCAAAAATAAAAGTTTTATCGAATATTGGATACAAAATCTGATAGACAGCTTGGTACAAAATCCTGTCTCTCACGGTTGCCTTATGAATAGTGCGGGGCTTAGGGTCTTTTATAGAAAATTTTTTGTAGCCTCCGCACTTCCAGTTGTGCGCGAGCAATTCATCTCTAAGAGCAAAGATGTTATTCTCTAGATTGTGTGCAAATTCTATAACATCAGGCTTTCTAGTCTTGCCTTTCTTAAATACTCGCCAAGCGGCAAATAAATTTTCAGCCGAAACTATATGATTGAAAATACTCCTATCAGGACCCCCCCCCGACGGAAAAAACGTGGCTCCGATCATCTTCCATATCCAGTCATTGTACAGAGAGATATATCAAGTCGGAAGCAGGATGCCGAAACGCGATAAGCTCGGTTTGCATGCGGAAGTAGAGAGAATTTGTTTGAATTTGCTTAGCTTGGCTATACGAGCGTCACTAGAAAACAGAACTGATAAACGAGAAGTCATTAGGGAATTAAGAATCAACGTAGAAACTTTAAAATATCTTATCAGAGTTGAATTTGAACTGAAAATAATTAGAGAAAGTTATTATTTACTTTTTGAAGAAAAACTCCAGGAAATATCCAAGGAGGCATTGGGCTGGGAAAACTACGCAAAGAAAAACTCCCCGCAAGGAGAGCTTTTCTAAAAACTTCGGGAACGGAGGTTCGGATTGCGATTCGTCGAGTTGTAGTAGTTGACGTTGAACTTGTCGTTGGCGTCCCAGTTGCCGCTCGGCACGTTGCCATTGCGATTACGAGAACCTCCGTTGCCCTGCTTCATCTGTGTCTTCGTAAGCCGAAATATTGGCTTATTGTATTTGTGAATTTCCCGCGGCACTCTCGGGCGTTGTGTCAAGCAAGGCAAGCAGTTTTTGAAGCGGCAAATCATTATTCAACTTTAAGCGGAATTGATTTAACAGCCGCCAAATTATTTTATATGAAAAATGGCCGGCTCACGAGGAGCCGGCCAAAGATTACAAGATGCAAGGTGTAAGGTGTAAGTCTACGCCCAAACCCTGCGGGAACGGAGGCGCGGAAGGCGACGCGCCGAGTCGCAGCAGTCGACGTCGAACCCGTCGCGGGCGCCCCAGTGGCCGCTCGGCACGAGGCCATCGCGACGACGAGAACCTGTGCACAGCGTCACGTTCTCGCGGTCCAGGTGCTCGCCCTTCTCGAGGAAGACATCTCCTTCGAGAAGGCCTCGCTCGAGCTCCGTGATGCCGGTGTGGCCTTCGGCCTTGAGGTCGCCCGCCGACTTGTTGGCGAATTCCTCATCAGCTTCGCGGACATCCTTGACCCAGACGGCATACGAGCCGTTTCTCGGGTCGCGGTCGTTCATCGTGATGTCGGCATCGAGGTCATCCGTGTATTCCCACCCCCGGAAGTGCTTCTTCAGCGCTTCCTGAACACCCTCGAGCGGATGATTCTCTGTCCACTCGATGAGTTCCTTCGCGCAAACGAGAAGCCGCACCGGCCCGACGCCTTCGGGCTTCTCCGGAATCCGCACCTGCGAGAGGTCGGGCCTCTCCTCGAAGAGCTTCTTATAGTTCGCTTCCCAGCGGGCCAGATCACCAATAGACGGCTTGAGGGAGTTGAGGAACCGGGCGACCGTGCCGTCATCCAGACGAGTCTGGAAAACGTCACGAGAAACCCCCTTCTCGATCGCCATTTTGCGAACCTGGACCGCCTGGCCCAAGGTCACGGGCTTGTTGCTCATGACTTTTCTCCTTATCTTTGACTCACTCTAAGCTCCGGCGAAATGCGGGAACTTGAGCGAATCATTCAATCTGTTTTAATTATAGCACGAGCAGTATATAAAAGTCAATAGGCTGAAATAAGCCTATAAACCTAGTGTTTTTAGAGCTTTTTGAAAATCCTCTGGGTAAGGCGCCTCTGCCGTTATTTCCTCTCCTTTCATACCTTTAAAAGTAATCTTTCGCGCATGTAGAGCGAGACGTTCAAAGCCAAGAAGTTTTGGCTTGTTTTTTGCATATAAGCTGTCCACAACTACCGGATGGTGGAGAGCTTGGAAGTGCACACGTATCTGGTGGGTGCGGCCAGTTTTGGGTTTTGCTTCTATAAAAGTTGCCAAGCCATCGGGACTTCTTTTTAAAACTTTGAATTCCGTCACCGCCTCCCTGATTTCGCCTCGAGTGCCGCCTTTTTTTGCGGACCACTTGCGGAAGTCTCCGGTGCTTCTGCCACTGGGTAGATCTATCGTGCCTCTATCGTCTTTGACATTACCGTATACAAATAAATGATAAGTTTTTTCTATTTCTCTATTCTGAAATTGCTCTTTGAGATACGTATGACCTTCTTTAGTCTTGGCTAAAATTAAAACTCCCGAGGTCTCTCTGTCTATTCTATGCACTACTCCCGGTCGTTCAACTTCTTGCCCTGAGCTTAGTTGAATGGGTTCTCCGACATTTTTTGCTTCCGGATATTTCTTCGCAAACCAATCAGAAACACTTGATTCCTTAGTCCGACCATCTGGATGCACAATTAAACCCGCTGGTTTATTGATAACCAGGATATCTTTGTCTTCGTAAAGAATATTTTTGGATAAGTCTGCCATAGGTGATTTATCACGAGCGATAGTCGAGTGCGGGATGCAGGGGTCGAACCTGCGACCTTCGCTGTGTAAAAGCGCTGCTCGTACCAACTGAGCTAATCCCGCTTGTCCCTTCGTAGCTCCATGCGAAGTCAGACGAATGGCAAGATACTATCATATATTGTATTCTCATTGCACGGTCTCCTTCGCATAAAGCTTCGGCGAACCAATGAGCACGTGGCGGAACGGCAGACGCGCTGGCTTCAGGAGCCAGTGAGAGCAATCTCGTGGGGGTTCAAATCCTCTCGTGCTCACTAGAGAAACTCTGTGAAAAAAGACTATCAAAAGTTAAGCATCGAAGTTCACCGAAAAGCGCGCGGAAAGATTTCGGTAATAAGTAAACTACCATTGAGAAATCGCGAGGAGTTATCTCTCGCTTATACTCCCGGCGTAGCTGGTCCAGCACTGGCGATCGCTAAAAATAAAAAGCTTGTTTATGATCTAACGGCAACGAAAAATGGCGTCGCCATCATCTCGGACGGCTCGGCCGTGCTCGGCCTCGGCAATATCGGTCCTGAAGCGGCCTTGCCTATCATGGAAGGCAAGGCCGCTCTCTTCAAGCGCTTTGCCGGTGTTGACGCCTTCCCTGTTGTGCTTGCGACACAAGACACTGATGAAATAGTAGCAACGGTCAAAGCAATTGCGCCGACTTTCGGCGGCATCAATCTCGAGGATATTTCCGCCCCGCGCTGTTTTGAGATTGAAAAGAGGCTGAAAAAAGAGCTCTCAATCCCGGTAATGCACGACGACCAGCATGGCACCGCTGTCGTGGTGCTGGCCGGACTCATCAATGCTTTAAAGGTTGTGGGAAAGAAAAAAGAAAAAGTAAAAATCGTCATCAATGGCGCCGGTGCCGCCGGCAGCGGTATTATCGGACTTTTAAATTTGTACGGATTCAAAAACATCATTGTCTGTGACAGCCACGGCATCATAAGCAAAAAACGTAAGGATCTAACGGAAAATAAAAAACGGTTATTAAAAATCACAAATGGAGAAAACTTGTCGGGCTCTCTTTTTGACGCTCTCAAAGATGCCGACGTTTTCGTAGGGGTCTCAAAAGGCGACCTGCTCAAAGCAGCTGATATAGAAATTATGGCTAAGAACGCAATAGTCTTTGCCATGGCCAATCCGATACCGGAGATTATGCCAGACGAAGCCAAACGTGGAGGAGCGGCCGTCGTGGCCTCCGGCCGCTCCGATTTCCCAAATCAAATCAACAATGTTCTCGCTTTCCCGGGCATTTTCAAAGGCGCAATTGAATCCCGCATCACTCAAATTACCGACGAGATGAAAATAGCGGCCGCCAAAGCGCTCGCCCGAGTGGTCAAGAAACCAACCGCAGA